>NZ_JAJAFU010000010.1 GCF_020480685.1 Deferrivibrio essentukiensis | reverse complement strand
TACAAGAAAATAACTTATAGCACTTTCTTCTATCTTTTTAAATTACGCAGATGGCATCTTTTCTATGCCCTCTTTCTCAATCAAGTAAATCTTAAATTTTTTGAATATTTTTGTCCCCATCGATGAGGATGTCATCTCTGACTTGGGAAAAATGGGCAAAGTATTATAATGATTTGTCTCAGTCCCCATCGATGAGGATGTCATCTCTGACAATAGAAGGCGGAAAAATCATAGAAGCATTTATTGTCTCAGTCCCCATCGATGAGGATGTCATCTCTGACAGCACTAGGATTCCTCCTAGTGATGGCTGTCTATATGTCTCAGTCCCCATCGATGAGGATGTCATCTCTGACTATGTTCTTAAATAATAAAACTAAAAGGAGGTGGTCTCAGTCCCCATCGATGAGGATGTCATCTCTGACTAAATACGAAGGCTCTTCAGGAGGCTCTTAGAGTCTCAGTCCCCATCGATGAGGATGTCATCTCTGACCGAAAGAAATTGCTAAGAAGTTTAAATGTGGAGAGTCTCAGTCCCCATCGATGAGGATGTCATCTCTGACACTGTTCCATAAAGCTTTGCAAAATATAAACTTGTCTCAGTCCCCATCGATGAGGATGTCATCTCTGACTATGAAATGAAAGACGGTTGGATTGGTATTCGTAAGTCTCAGTCCCCATCGATGAGGATGTCATCTCTGACTATACAAAAAAAGAAGAGCCAGAAAAACTGGTTTCGTCTCAGTCCCCATCGATGAGGATGTCATCTCTGACACTATTGAAATCCCTGCTAAAGAAATTTTTGCGTCTCAGTCCCCATCGATGAGGATGTCATCTCTGACAGGACACTGCAAACGTATTAGGTGTCGAGTATAAGTCTCAGTCCCCATCGATGAGGATGTCATCTCTGACAATCGCCCACTTAGTATGATGAAAGAAGAATATAGTGTCTCAGTCCCCATCGATGAGGATGTCATCTCTGACAAAAGGTTCAACCCTACAACGTATATATGCTCTGTCTCAGTCCCCATCGATGAGGATGTCATCTCTGACAACAGTATATGACATTATTGTCGAGAAAATAGTGTCTCAGTCCCCATCGATGAGGATGTCATCTCTGACCTAAAAAGAAATTTAAAAACATACGACGGATTGAGTCTCAGTCCCCATCGATGAGGATGTCATCTCTGACGGAATGCACACCCTTTTGGATTCCTTTTGAGTCTCAGTCCCCATCGATGAGGATGTCATCTCTGACAGAAGCACAAGGACTTCGTAGCACTGATTTGAAGTCTCAGTCCCCATCGATGAGGATGTCATCTCTGACGATGGGAGGGTGACCAGTATATATGGGAGTTGTCTCAGTCCCCATCGATGAGGATGTCATCTCTGACGTAGTTAAATATATATAATGCCGTGTTTCAAGTCTCAGTCCCCATCGATGAGGATGTCATCTCTGACAGGAAGATGACGGCTCATACGTGAGACGTACTGTCTCAGTCCCCATCGATGAGGATGTCATCTCTGACCAAAGAGGAGGCTGCAATGAAAATTTTAAATGTCTCAGTCCCCATCGATGAGGATGTCATCTCTGACTCTGCCTTTTTTTATAAACTAAATATCAATAAGTTACAAGGCCATTTTGTCAAACCCCCTCCAAAAAATGAGTTTTCCACAATGATTTTAGGGGGGTCTGACAAGAAAAAATGTAGACGGATTTTTTAGGCTTATTATCAATAAGTTACAACGCTGTGTCAGAAATTTAATTTTTTGAGTTTTCCACATAGGTTTTCCACAATTTTTAAGGGTCATTGTGGAAAACTTTTGAGCAAATTTACTTCACACTAATCGCGTATTTAATTGTCAAACTTCAAATTATACTATAAACGCACAACCATCATCAAAATCAGGTATTTTTTTATCACCTATGTCAATTGGTTTTGACATTTTGTACACCTTATATATTCGTGTAAAGCCTGATTTTGTATCACATACTTTTAACTCTTCTGTCAGCCTGTTTAGCCCTGACTTTGTAAGTCTGCATTCAAAAACAGATTTTTGTATTCTAAATCCATAATTTTTTAATATTTTCTCTACTTTATCCCTTTCCTTATCGTCTGTAATATCGTATGCAACCACATATTTACCGTCTCTCGGCATAACATCACCACCTAATCACTGCAATAGAGCTGCCTTCATTGAGCCATTTTTTAATATTTAACACTTGAACATAGACCATATCGTAAATGGAAGATTCACCAAATGTAGTAGTATTTGTAAACTCAAGCTCATAAAAATTTAAAAATTTCTTTCTCCCTTCACCCGTAAAATAAAATCTACCGTTATCACTTTGAACAAAATCATCCGCCACCAGAGATTTATTATTTACTAACCTGAGAATAAGTCTATCTACAAAAATCCTAAAAGGCTCCTGAATATCTGCTACTAATGATTCATAATTATTAATATCACTATGTAAAAAGCCTAAATAGGGATTAAGCCCTTGAGCTCTTACAAGGGCATTTATTCTACTGAAAAGTAAATAATATCCGTAATTGAGCAGAGCATTGAGTCTGTCAGGCTCTTTTCTCCCCCGCCTGACACTTTTAAATTCAGGGATAAGTATAAGCTCATTTAAAACACCAAAAAATATCCTTGCAGCTTTGCCTTCAAGCCCTCTTAGCTCATCTAATGAAGAAGCTTCCTGAAGCTTAGATAATATTGTTTCCAACTCTAAAAATACTCTCTTCTCTGAGTATCTGCGTTTTTTAAGAAAAGTGAGATTATTCTTTATTTTAGCATTAACAAATTCTATTGCTACAGATAGTCTTTCTGCCTCTGATAGTTTGTAATAATAATGTCCATGCTTTGAAGACATATCGTAATAGGAACGAGAGTCAGGTTTGATAGTTGTTATGTAATACCCAGAGTTAAGTGTAAAAGATATAGGGATATTGTTGTCTATGCAATTTTTGATACATTGTGTAGAAATAGCACCCCTTTCAAGAAGTAAAACATCACTAACCCTATTAATTGGTACACTGGCAAGTACATTTTTATCTTTTCTTACCTCTATTCTTCCACCTGAAACACCTACAAACACATAAGGCTCAGTAATAAAAAGAGGTTTTCTAAATGGGTTAGGTGTAGTAGAAATCTCAGATACTGAGCCATCACCAGAAAAATTATACCCAAGAAAATTAAACCCCTGACTAATATGCTTTACCGATGTCTTGGCCTTATTTAACCCTAACTTAATCTCGCCAAGGGAGTTTTCTGCAAATTCCAATAGTGAATATGCACTCTCTTCATCTTTGGTAAATATAATAAAATCATCTGCATACCTTATTAGTATTACATCATACTGTTTTACCGCTTCATCAAATGCGTCAAGATATAGATTTGAAAGAAGTGGAGATAGCGGCATACCTAAAGAAAGCCCTCTTTCCCTTATTTTTACATTTCCATTTTCTACATATTTTGTTTTAATGAATTTTTCTAATAAACCTAAAGTAATAATATCCGATTCAGGAATAATTCTTTTTACAATTGACATTAAAATCTCATGGTCTACGGAAGGGAAAAAATCTTCCACATCAGACTCAATTATATATGAGTAGCCTTTTGATATAGCAAAATTTATCCTTGCTATTGCATCATCTCTGCCCAAACCTTTCCTAAACCCTATGGACTCATACTCAAAAGAGCTCTCTAAAGGTTTATAAAGCATTTTGTAGAGCATTTTTTGTACTACCAGGTCTCTAAATGTCGGCTTTTCTATAATCCTCTTTTCACCATTATTTTTAGGTATGGTAAAAGTTTCTACCGGCAAAGGGGAATAAAGCCCTGCAACTATCTCTTCCTGAAGTATAGATGGAAGATTTTTATCAATCTCTTTATGCACATCCGGGTCATCAAGCTCATCCATAGCTTCAATAAAAACACTTTCTATATAATTATAATTTGAAAAATTATGGTCAAAAAAACCTATAGACTTTGGATGAAACAAATAATAGCCATAACCATACCCAAATCTGTTACCAATATGCAATTCAGCACCCAAAATCAGATATGGTAAAATTTCACTTAAATCACCTTTGATATATAAATTACCTACACATCCGTTTATATAGTTTAGACTTCCCCCTTGTGATATGGAAGGCTTTTTTATTTCCGTATAGGAAAGGTAATTTGAATTGACAAAAAACTTATTTAAATCTACTTCAGGAAAATCAACCTGAAAAATATCATCATATCGCTTTTTAACGAGATTGAAAAACATCTGATTGTTAAGAAAAGTCCTTGAATGCTTTCTTTTAGGTGTAAAGCTCAGGGGATTTAGAAAATTTAAAGTTACTTCTTCTTTTAATAAGCTGAAATCATAGCAATATTTAAGCATCGGATAGCTAATTTCTTCAACTTCTGTACAGGACAATAGAGAGTTATTCCGCGAATTTTTTGGATTTTCAAAATATTTTATAAAAGCATTGTGCCAGTCTCCTGCAAAATCTATCGCTTTGCCGGCAAAAATAATTTCAATGGTCACACTTGTTGATGGTTTTAATTTAAAGTTAAAGTTGCGCCCTTTTATATGAAAAACTATTTTAGGAGAATTTTCAAATGAGCCAAAAAGCTCGGCTGAAACTTCTTTGACTATGCTATTTACTACAACAATATAAGGATAATTACTAAGTTTACCCTTATTTTCTAAAATACAGCTAAATTTTTTCCATGACAAACCGTTAAAAAATTCTTCCATCCTAAGATATATCAAAAATCCCTTTTAAAGTAGACATCAATCTTTTTTTATCAATATTTTTTGTCTGAAACATAGATACATCAAGTAACTCAGCCCTTTTAAAAACCCTATCCGGGTTTTTGCTCTTTATCACCTTGTCTAAATTACTTTCCAAAAATGCTATAAGCAGCTTATTTGAGCCGTTTAGAAGATTGTATATTGAGTTATACTTGTAAATAAGATATTCTGCATTGAAATTTTTGCCCATCTTACACTCGGCAAGACTTAGCTTATTTTTGTATATAGCTATAACATCTATCTCATTTTTCATGTCATTGTCATATGGGTCATAAGTTAAGATTGTCGAAGAAATCACATCATCAAACCCAATGTCATCTAAAATATTGGCAATATATTCTTCAAAAACAGTGCCGTTAATAAATTTTTGGTCATAGCTATTATACGATGATAGATAACCATTTTTATGGAGAATTTCGTAAAATTCAGGAAACATTTTTCTTAATTGAGGTATATTACTATCTTTATAATCAAGAAATTTTTCTCTAAACTTATTGTATTTGCACCCATCAACAAACAGCTTATCTACCATTTCCCTCCTTGATTCTCTATCTTTTTTATTATCCCCTTCAAGCAGATAAAATCCAAGACTGGATACATACTCTTCAACATTTAAAAAGTTTGTGACTTTATGGTGAGTTATACTTTCCCCTTTTATAAAATGGTAGTCAGCTTCAACATTGTCATAAATTATAAAATTTGCCCCTTGAGATTTTAACTCATTTGTAAGATATACTCCAAGTGCACTGTTTGGGTCAGATAGGTTTATCAAAAGATTTGATGGCGCTGAATACTCTTTAAGCTTTGCTACCACATCCTTGTATGTATCCATCATATCTTCGTCATAAATCAATAAATTTAGCTTAGCTTTTCTAAACAAAGGGGTAATTGTAATCCCACTCTTAAAATATTTAAATTCTTTGTCATCTTCATATTTTCTGTCGTAAATTATGGTATGTTTTTCGATTTTATCCTCAAACTCTTTTAAAACAGCCATAATTTGTATAGGGATACCCCCGTAAATTGATATCAAATGCATACTTGACACTCTACAAATTTACCATAACCGACATTTGTCTTAGCTCCTATTCCGATATCAAGAAGTATTGTCTTGAAAAGTTTAAGCTTTTCATCAGCAGACAGGTAAATATCATCTTGAAGGATAAAGTTAAATTTAAATTTAACATCCGGAAGCACCTTTAAAAATTTAATAGGCACAGGATTTTTTAAAGGGTCTTTATGAGGAGTAATATAATCACTACCCAAAAATTTATTGCCACTTTTTAAAGGATACGCCTCAAGAAAAATATCCCTTTTAGACATAGGGATAATTTTACCATTTAATTCCCCTTCAAATATAGCATTTACAACATTTTTAGCAGATAGGCTTTTATTTATATTGTTAAACTTTAGCAGATAATTAAAATAATCTTCTTCTTCCATATAAGCCCTTAATAACCCTTTAACAGATGAGCCGGGAATAACAGGCAATCCTGTAGTATGGTCAAAATAAAAGCCTAACTTGTAGCCGCCACTTTCTTTATCCTCCACATCATGACTATAACCTGAGCCAATTAAAAGCCCGGGGTAGATGGTCTTGAGCTCAAAACTTTTAAGATTAGAAAATGTAGAATAATAGGTAAAGGTTTCATCTATTTTTAATTCTTCCAAATCTCTATTTATATTTGAATTTACCTTTACGTTTTCCCCATCATCAGAATAATATTTTTTGTAAAATAGATAGCCGGCATTTTTCATTTTAATCCTCCAGCTTAAATGTTCGAATAGCAAGCTTTAAAGCTGTAGCTGCATCTAAGATATCATTTTTAAACTTTATCTTTTCTTTATATTTTATAGCAGTCCGTGTAAGACTCTTTTTATCAATATCTTTATAACCCATCTTTTCCAAAATATGTAGGAGTGCATCTGCAATTAGTCTTCTACTCCCTTTTGTCCTATCTGTATCTTTTTCAAGGTTTGCCGCCGCAGGGATAAGTCCCGCCTGAATCACAGTAGCCCCAAACCCTGAAATATAGCCGTTATAGACCTTTTTTATTTTTCCACTTTCAGCCAGATTTTGCTCTGCAGCCTCAAGAGCATAAGGGATAAGCTTTTCTACTGCATTCATATTACACCTCACTTACAAGGCTAATTAAAGAAAAACCGTATCCGATAGAAGCATTTGCGCCAATCTGTACAGGAGATTTTGTAATAGATTCTACAAAAGCATTAAAATCAGAGTCATTTTCAGGTGCACCAACTATGAAGTAAAATCTGCTCTCTCTTGGGACAACCTCTTCATACCAAAGATTTTCACTCCTGCCATTTTCCAATTTATTTCTTGCCACTACCGGCATATTTAAAGCTACATCGTTTAAAAATATTTCATCAGGAAATATTGCAGGGTAGGCGCCAAATAAATCTTTAAAGTTTTTATCTGAAATATCATTGTTATATTTTACTTCATACCCTTCAACAGTCCCCATTTTGTTGTTTTCACATATTTCTACTTTTTCTGGCTTTGGAATATTGTAGTTAAACTTGTAATTTATTGAAAAATCATCCAATATTTTCTTAAATGAACTACAAATATTTGGACACGTACCATTAAAATATGCTCTTATATCACTTCTTACAGGTATAGAAAGTATATAAGCCGGAAAAAATTTATAGCTACCAGGTGCACTTTCGTTATTATTTTTGGCTTCTTTTCCAAATATTTTACTTACGCTGTCAAGACCGTTACTTTCACAATGCTCCCTTAATGCACCCTTTAAGCTTGAAGAGCTGATATAAGGATAATTTGTAGTAGGGTCACGTTGTATAAGATTGTCAACTACTCCAAAATTTGTATCACCACTGCCTACATGCATATTTGATAAAGTCCTGATTGTAAAAAGATGGTATTTTAACATTTTTCACCCCTTAATTTTTATTTATTTTATAAATATTAAAACCTATATTTTTAAGTGAGCTGTTTTTATCAAGTATCTCAATGACCTTTTCCATGTTATCAGTAAAAAAGATAGAGCCCCTCTTTACAAGGTTAGCAAGCCCTGATTTACTTTCATTTCTTTTAAACTTATAACTGCCGGTCAATGTCTTGATGTATCTGAAATTTACTACTTCTGTCATTGCAAATGAGCAGTAATTAAGAATTTCAGGCTCTACATATGCATCACTTAGCAGAGTAACAGTATTATCATATTTACTAATAAGATTTCCAAATAGCTCAATATAATCTTTATCAAAATCAAAAATCCTCATTTGAAAAGATGAGCCATCTGCACCCATATAAAGAGTGTTGTCTTTGAGCTTGTAGTCTATATCTGCAATAACACAAAAACTAAATTCGTCACTTAAGATGTAAGATAATTTTTTATAAAATTTATCCTGCTTATCATCTTGATTTTCCTGCTTTTCAATCCCAATCTTTTCATAGCTTGTTATTACATTATCAAGAGTAATCTTTTCACTATTATTAATATTAACAAGCTGTGACTTTTTATAATTCTTTTCGTGATCTTTGATTTTTGGAATCTTTGGGCTACCAAAGCTGCATCTACCCTCTACAAATTCTATCTCCACCCCGTGGTCAAAGGGTGTGAAATTGTAAAAATCAAAATTTTTACCTTTATGTTTACAAAAAAATACAGGGGATATATTTTTTATTACTCCAAAGTTGTTTTCCTCTTTTATCCTAAAACTTTTACCGATTAATTGCTCGATTTCTGTTTTTTCTTTTTCTGTATACCCTTCTTTTTTCCAAATATTTGCCTGAATTAAAATTTGCTCTCGCAAAGCACCTAAAATAGTTGTCTGCTGAGGGATTTGTAAAGATTTGCCAAAATAATTTGATTCATCCCCCTCCCCAAAAGTTTGCTCGCTACCAAAAAAGTAAGGGACTAATGGTTTAAATGTAATCAGATATCTACTCATCACTTTTCCCCCAAAAATTTATTAAATCTCAATGAGCTGACAAAAAGATTAATCTTATCCTCAAAATTATTATACTTGTCTGAAGTCATAATTGCCTTGTAAAATTCCTTAATTTTATCAATCTGACTTTTACTGCTGATATGCACACCTTCATTAAAAAAGTTGTCAAATACACTGTCAATTTTTTCCTTATCAGCACCTATGCTGCTTAACAACCCTCGTAGAGTGTTTGTCTTGAAAATAAGTGAGCTAAGAAAGTTTTCATCACTACTTTTTAAAATCTCTAAAAATTTAGCATACTCCATTGAAGCTTGATTATAAACCCCTTCAAAATAGTGACCGGAATGCTTTAAAATTTTAAAGGCTACAGCATTTTTTTCTTTAAACTTTTTTGCTTTATTAAAAAGTAGATTCATACTTTCTGAAACCGCCTCATTCATCGGATATTTATAGTAACTTATTGATATTCCAAAAGATATGGAAGTATCAGGATAATTCTTTTTGATATTCTCCTCAAAGGATTTCTTAATTTCTTGTATCAAATCAAAAATATTTTTGTCATTTCTTACAACGGGGGCAAAGAAAAATCCGTCATCACCGCTTGCATAAATCATAAGCCCGCCAAAATCTTCTACTTTTTTTGCAGATTTTTTTGAAAACTCATAGATAGCTTTTGAAAATTCTCTTGTATCATCTAATTCTTTAAGAGCACTACTAAAGTTATCCCCGTCATAGTATACAATAGCGATATATTTATGGGCTTTCTTTATATTTTTTTCACTCTCAATAACCTTTAAAATATCTTCATCTTCTAAGTCCTGCTCAGATTTTTCTTTAAAGCCACTAAAATCATCGGCCAAATCTTTTGCAGCAACTTCAAGGATACATGGAAATCTTTCTTTATACCCACCCTCCTTTCTTAAAAAACTTTTTGTATTTGCAGGTGCTAAAATTGAAGCAATGTTTTCCTTTGCATCCCTTAAAAACTGTTGCCTGTATTCAACGGCATCCAGTAATGAGCTCATTTCGGTAATTATTTCTGATTTTTTATCTAAGGTAAGCTCTTTTTCAATAAAATATATCTGAAAATATTTTCTAAATTTATCAATAAGTTTTTCATCATATTTCTTTGCCAGTTCATCTATAATATCTTTTGATAACTGCTCAAGCTTTTCAAAATCTCCTTCTCTTGATTTAAAAATAAATCGGTCAGGGAATATTCCCACACGCTTTTGCTCAAAAATATCATTATCGATGTAAGGCAACAAAATATCATCTGCTCTCTCTTTAAATTCTTTTATAACCTGCTTCATAATGTATGAAAAGACATAGCTTGCCGCCCAAATCTCTCTAATTTTTTTAGCTGCTTGAATAGTCCGAACAATGGGACCAATGGATAGACCTATATATTTAGCCATTTTTACCTCCAGCTTTGTTAGTTATTTTTTCTCGGTAGCTTTTAATCTTGCTATAAATTTCTTTTAAATCATTAAATTTTTGATTTTTCTGATACTCATTTTGAACATGTTTTGTTAAATCAACATTAATAGCAAAGTCTAAAAAATCTTTTACCGTAAAAACATCCTTAGGAGGTGTTGATAGAGATAGTATATCTCTTGAAGTAGATGAAGTAATATTAAATTCTGCATTATACATTTTAGATTTAATTGGTAGTGGCTCAAAGTAAATCTCTGCCACATTATCTTCTATAAGGGGTTTAAAAAATAATGGTGAAGGAAATCTCTCAATTCCCTCACTTTCCCTTTTAATTGAAGCATCGTACGACTTCCAAGATTCTTCTGTAGATAAACCTAACAACTCTTTTATCAAATATTTTTGATTAGACTTAAACGTCAAAAGCTCATCGTTATTATGCTCTTTTGCTTGATTTTTAAGATAAGAATTAAAAAACTTTTCTTTTATACTTTTTTTATCCCATTGAATATTTTTAGACTTTGCGTAAGCAAACATCATGGATTTAAAATAAAAGCTCGTTTTCTGCTCATGAAAATTAAAGTCATTTATACCTGCTCTTAATGATTTATAAAACAGTTCAATTTTCTCAAATATAAGTTTTAAATTATCTTTTAATGCCCGCTTTTTATTTAACTCAATAGTAAAATGGTAATTTAGCCTTAATTTTTTGTAGTGTGGATCGTCAGGATGAATATAAAAAGAGCCAAACCCTTTTGACTGTCTTGTTCCAAAATTGTTTAGTATCAAAAATGCTGCAAAATTCTTTTCAATTAATTCTAATATTTCCGGATAAAGTGAAAAAAATTCTACTTCGATAGGTTTTTCAGTAAATGAGAAGCGCCTTTTTTCATCCTTGTTTTTTAATCCCATATTTGCAAAAAATAGTGGAAATTGTACAGTTTTAAACTTGCCGTTTGGCTTTGGAATTGACTGCTCAATATCAAAAAACTCAACATCTTTATAAACTATCTTCACCTTATAATTCAACGCATCCTTATCCTTATCTATAAGATATTTTTCATATTTTTTTCTGTCTTTTTTAAATACACGCTCAATTAGAAATTTATCCAGCTTTGGTTTTAGCTCGGTAGCCCTCAGTGTTGCTCCTTTTTGATTGTGCTGAAAATGGATTAGAGGCGTGTGTTGCTTTAGTTTAAACGAAATTTTAAATGGATTATCACTCATAATCTATCCCCCATTATTTCTTTGAAAACAATATTTTAATTGCAAAAATTGCTATAATTAAAGAGCCTGTAATTGAAAGTAAAACAAGCATATGTGCAAACCCCTCTAAGTTAAAATCTATAATCAAAAATTCTAAATAATTCGATGTTTTTACATCGTTAATCCCAAAAAAAGCTAAAATAGCTGATATTGGAATACCAAGCATAGCAACAACAGTCAAAATTTTTACCAACTCATTTCTTCTGTCATCAATGGTAATATTTACATAGTCAAATAAATCTTTAAAATCCCCCTCAAGCTCCCTTATATTTTCCTTCACCCTATTTGCTTCAAGTATTTTATCAAAAATATCAATCCCCTGCTCTTGAGCCGTTACCTCCTTAAAATAGTAGTTATTTATAAACTTTAAGTATTTGCTAAACAAATCTTCAAGATTTTTAGAGACCGTTTTTGATGAATCAAGATTATTTGATATATTAGTTATCTCCTCAGAAAATTTTAAATAAGCTGACCTGTAAATAAGTGACAGCAATACCATTTTAAAATACATTGTCTTTACATGATTAAGAATAACGCCTTCATAAAAACCATTTCTCTCCCCAAATACCACAAATGAATACCTTGTAATCCCATAAAGTGTCTTGAACTTTACCCACCTGTCGTAAGTATGTTTATTTAATAAACCGTGCATCATGTTGTAACTTTGACATGTTGAACCTTTACCATCTACAAAAAGATACTTGTGCCAAAAATCTGAATTAGCATAAGTATATTCTTTTGTACATTCATCATATTCAAAAAGCTCATCAAAAACTGAATTTTCCTTATCCACTCCCGTCCAACAAATGGTAAACATTCTGTCATCTACCGATAAATCAATACTTTTCAAGATACTTTCAGGTAATATTATTTTAAAATGCTTTGGAATTTTGAAGTTAGAAAAATTTTTAGTATTGATATCTTTCACACTTATAAAATCTTCAAAGTCTTCTATTACTTCAGGCATATTTTTAAAATAAATTTTATTAGCCAAAAAACTCCCTTTTACAGCATCAAGAGGTAAAAATTGAGGATATATCCTCCTGCCAAAATCATTAATCTTTAAGATATCATTAGGGTTAGAATAGGCATAATTATTCATATGAATAGATAAAACACCGATACCTATTTCAGGATAAATCATAAAAAGGATTTTTTCTAAAGGGAGACTAAACAGCTCGTTTTCACTATTTCCTTTAGATATCTGAATACAATAACTGCCAAGCTTTTCTATTTCATTATATTTATACACATACACAAGCTTTTTATCTGCACTTTCATCATAATCATTAAAAAGTACTTTTGCGGCAAAGTCATAAAAATAATTATATTCACTGTAAGCACTTTCATCTTTTAACAAAAATTTTTCATACTTAAACCCTTTACTTTTTAAGTCATTTTGAAAGCTCTTACTCCACAGCACATTATTTTTAAGCTTAAAGGGCATTAAAAAGATATGATGCGAATAAACTGTTTTTTCATCCATGTTTAATTACCTCTATTATCTTATTTTTATAATATTCCTTAAACTTATCATTCATTCCCAAAAAACCAAATTTTGCACTTCCTCCATAATATGCTAAACCGACATTTACCTCTTTTTTAAAAATATCAGCTAATTTATGGGCTTTTCCCCCTGAATAAAACCAACTGATGTCATCAAAAATCACAAATTGAGGATATTCAAAATATATCCTATCAGCAATCGGTGAAAACCTATTTGTAAATGATTTTATAAATGGCACACCTGATATTATTTCCATATTTTCTGATATAGATTTTTCTGCTAATTTTTCCTCTTCTAAAGTCACACCCTGACACATTCTGTCTTTTTTTCTTATTGCGGATACCTCTTCAATTGTAGCACCATAATTTAGCATTGCAGGAATATACCCACTATCATTCAATGCCACTAATGTTTGATACCTGCTAAGACGGATATTTAATAAATCAGCCACCTGCTCAATAGAAGATTTGTTACTGGAATATTCATTGTGATGGTCAATAATAATATAATTTTTTGGAGGTTTACAATCGGAAATAAGCTCAATACCTATAAACTTAAAGTCTAAATCAAATAAATCTTCATAACTGCTCAGTGTTGCTCCCCAACTTAAATTACGATTGGAAAATGTAATGCAATTATCAATTAAGATTGATTCAATTTCAAACATTTCAAGGTCTCTCCCCCCAAGGAGAAAATGATAGTTTAGCCCCACCAAAACCCTCAATTTTAAAATTAAGCAGCAACTTTATCTTATCACACTTTTTTCCAATTACAATAAAAGTTATTAAAAATATATAGTTGTGCTCAACAATTCCTTAAAAGTTAGTACCTTTTTATTTTCAATAAAGTTTAAAATATACTCTTTAAGACCAAGTATATCCTCAATTAAACTATTTGACTTTATCTCAATGAGATATTCTTCAAGACTCATTCCGTCAAAAAATTTTTCATACAAATCACATATAAAGTTAGTAAATTTATGATTAATATCCTGTATTTCTAATTGGCACAAATTTAGTTTGTTTAAAATTAACATATTCAGTTTATCAAATTTACTATTATAAAATTTGTAACTTCTTAATAAATCAAAAAAATCTTTATCGCCGTTTAAAAGAGAATATTTTAGTATGTAATATACATTTTCAGAATTAAGGGGGGGTGTTTTATACGCATTTATGAGCTTTTTTGCAAATTTAAACTCATTCATTTTAATAAAAAGTCGCATTTTATTGTTAAAAGCCCTTGCTTCATCTACCATATACCCATTCTCTTCAGACTTATGGTAATAATGGAGAGCTTTATCAAAATCAAAATCTATTTCATATATATTTCCTAAAATTTCATAATATTTGTCCTCATAATCGTTGTCTATAATATCTTTACACTCTTCCAGAATATTTTTGGCATTATCAATTTCAAATTTTTTGAGATAAAATTTTGTCAATCTTAAATAATATTTACTCATATCATCTGAGCAAGCAAAAGGGCTAAAATGTTTACTCTTTATAATTTCATTGTCAATCTGATGATAAAAATTTTCCGCTTTTGAAATATTATCATTTAGGTTTTCAAAATTTGCCTTTGAAAGCAGGATTTTAAATTTTTCATAAATATCAAGCTTGTTATTGAATACCCTTTCCACATATAAATATATTTCATTGGCATCAAAAAACCTTTTTTCCGTCTCAAGATTGTCAGCTTTTTTTAATAAATCTTTTAATTTTAAAAATTTTTCAGGAAAAAAATATTCAAAATTAATAGCATCCAATACTTCATCAGTATTATCAACTCTTAAAGCATCTGGATAATTCAAATTTACATCTGAGCAGTAGACAAATTTTCTACTACTATTTAAAATTTCTCGATCAAACACTTTATATTTCTCTTGTACATAATTTACAGGCTCAATTTCAAACTTATCATTAAAAATACCTGTAACTGTAATAGGAAATGCCCCTACTTTGCCAAAATTTGTGATTAAAATCGTAAGAAATACGGCTAACGTGTAAGAATCACCGTAAAAATTTTCATCTGCATTTATTTCATATTTACCATTTATATTCAATAAAGAGAGTGGGATATCAAACTTTTTGTTTATAAAGCATTTTGTCATGCGAGCAAAATACTCGATATCTTTTATTGACTTTGAATAAAGCATATTACTTTTTTGATAGGTTACTGCAAATATTTTAGAATCACTGCCTACCACAGGGAAAAAAACCGCAAAATCTATATCCTCACAAACCTTATCTTTTAAATCTCTCAATAAAAACTTATTAAGATTTTTATAATACTCTCCAATATCTTTATATTGAATATCTATATGACATCTGTTTTCTTTTAAAAAATTTGGTAAATCAGATAAATTTGATGTATTAAGAATTAAATTTGTCTCAATTGCACTGTTATTAAGCATTCTGTTTTAAACAAAACTTTAATTCGTTATTTAGTATATTTAAATTTATTATTACTTCCTCAAGCTTATCCGCTCGATATTGAAATATTGTTTTTTCAAAATCTTCAAACAAAATATCTGCTCCGGAATTATTAATAAAAATATTATCTACAATAATATTCAAGAAATGATTTAAGAAAAATTTTATACAAAAACTTTCATCACATCTGTACAGAAAATAACTAAGCCTTATTACATCATCTTCATATATTAAAATCGATTTTTCATATCCGTAAGTTACTAACTTACCGGTATCAGCAAATAATGGTAATTGCTCAGGCAAAACAATATTTATGATTTTTCCGTATTGCTCAGTCAGCTTTTGTTTTATACTTTTTAAAAGGTTGCTCTTTTCATTTATCAATTTTTCAATAATCTCATTATCACTATTTAAAAAATAATCATTTTGATAAGCTACTTCCAAATCTCTAAAATGCTGCAACAATACAGGCTCTTTTTTATCCTTTAATTTGCCCATCATACTATAAATTTGTGTAATTAACTCTTCGGGCACACTTTCTACCTTGTGGGATATTCTGTTAAATAGTATTTTTAATTTATTCCATGGCTGAATAAGCCAAGCCTCAAATATTATATCTAAATCTGATTCAAACTCAGTAAAAATTGATACTCTCACACATTCAAAGTAAAATTCACAACGCTTTAGTATCAAAATATATACAGGTAAAGGGGAGTCGACCTTTACAGCACAAATATCTCCTTGTTTAAATTTTGATATGGCATCTATGCTTTTAATATCATCATTTATTTTATCTACGATAGGTTTATTTTCTATAAAATAAACCTTTTCAATCTCCTCAAGCTGATATTTAAGCCTTGTCAAATCAAATTTATCCATAATTATCCCTTAGTCTCATTATTTAAAAACAGATTTTTCCCCCGTTTTTAAAATTTCATACATTACTTCCATAAAAATATTAAAATTCCTTTCTTCGTCCACTAAATCATATTTTTCAAAAATATATTTTAAATGTTTTTCCAATTTATTTTTATAATATGCAAGATTTTGCACTGAAATTGAATTTTTCTCAGCAATTTCCGATTGAGACAAGTCTTCAAAAAACATATCACTAAATATCGCTTTTTCAAATTCTGTCATAGTATCTAATGTTTCTTTGGCAGCTTTTACTATATCATCTTTAATATCTACATGAGCAGAATCTTCCTCACCCGCATCTTTTAAATTTAGATAAAATTCATTCACACCTTCGTTATCATTATCATTGTTTGCATTCACCTTTTCAGCAAAGTAAATAAAACCGTAATCAGACAAATATTCAATACATTTATCAACTACTTCATCAACTCTATACTCTTTTTTATCTATCAATAAATGTACAAGTACAGGAATGTCTGCCTGAGGTATACCTAAAAAATTTTGAGGCTTTTTTTGTATGGTAGTTGTCTCAGGGTCTTTTATAATTTTAACTCTATCATTTTCAATTACAAATATATCGGTAGATTTAGCAACATTGAGTAATTCCTTTTTAAATCGGCTTTTTAGACTAAACACAATATCCTGATGTGACAGGTTTGAAAAAATTGTATTTATAGAAAGGTTTAAATAGCTTCCAAACCTTTTATAGTCATCAAAAGACAATGAATCTTTTTTCATTAGAGGAAACTTATCACTAATAAAATAAAACAAAACATCATTAAGTGCATCAGCTTTATTTTCATAAATAGGGTTAGAAACTAATATGCTCAGTTTGGAATTAAAAAAGTAAGCGATATAATCTTTAAGCTCTATGATAAAATTTTCATAGTCTTTCTTTTTAAACACAGAAAATAAATATTCTAAGCTGACTTTGGTCATTAAAATTATCCTCCCTCAGAGAATAATAAATAACTTATTTCAAGTCAATTTTTTTATAGTTAATAATTCAATATAGTTTGCAAAATCTGTATTCAACGTATAAAATAATGTATTGAATTGATATTATTGCTATTTGACAGTTGAATATCAGCGAGATAGGCTATTTTTACACTCAAAAGTTTTCCACAATAACCCTTAAAAATTGTGGAAAACCTATGTGGAAAACTCAAAAAATTAAATTTCTGACACAGCATCATAACTTATTGATAATAAGCCTAAAAAATCCGTCTACATTTTTTCTTGTCAGACCCCCCTAAAATCATTGTGGAAAACTCATTTTTTGGAGGGGGTTTGACAAAATGGCCTTGTAACTTATTGATATTTAGTTTATAAAAAAAGGCAGAGTCAGAGATGACATCCTCATCGATGGGGACTGAGACTTCAACCTCTGCTTCTTTTCCTTTAGGACAATTTGTCAGAGATGACATCCTCATCGATGGGGACTGAGACTTCTTCCTCCACCACTTTGTTTTTTATTTCTTCCAGTCAGAGATGACATCCTCATCGATGGGGACTGAGACTTAAAATAGATGCTGTGTCTTGATGTCCGATAAGTCAGAGATGACATCCTCATCGATGGGGACTGAGACTCATAGGTGCGTTCATAATACCTTTACGCACCTCGTCAGAGATGACATCCTCATCGATGGGGACTGAGACATTATGAACCAAATCAGCGGTTCAAATTTAATGTCAGAGATGACATCCTCATCGATGGGGACTGAGACTACCATTCCAGTGTTGGCATTCTGGACATTCGTGTCAGAGATGACATCCTCATCGATGGGGACTGAGACCTTAGGATTATGACTCTTGAAATGTTTATCAGTCAGAGATGACATCCTCATCGATGGGGACTGAGACTGTCAATCCCTTCAACACAGTCCAAGTTGAAAACCGTCAGAGATGACATCCTCATCGATGGGGACTATAATCTGATTGAAGTGTTAAATTGAGTGGTAAAAAATAGAATTATGGCACAAAAAAAGGCGGGATAGCCCGCCTGTTAGAATAGAAATGTTAAAGTTGCGTTATATGTTAAGGTTTTGTCAATTACATCGTTGCTTGATTTCATCACTTTTGCATTTACCCCGAGAAACATACTTGCGTTTACTTTGTAGGCAATGTCACCTGACAAACCATAAATAAATCCATCCTCTCCATCGCCATCAAAGCTAACGTATTCATAGCCGCCAAGTATTCCTGCTTTTAATATCAAGCTGTCATTCAATAATAATTTGCTGTAACCGATGCCAAATTCTCCAACTGTATCATTAATACTTACATCTTTAGAATACCCTACATCATCAGAGCCTACATAATATCCAATATTAAAAATCATATCTAAATTTCCATAATCAGCTTTTACTAAAGCATTGTTAAAACCAATTTCACCACCATACAAAGTAGCTGAATCCTCTCCAGGTATGTCAAGAGAAAGATTTTTAATACCAAATCCAAAATGAAACATACCATTTTTCTCAAAAGCAAAACTTACACTTGATACCATAAAGATAATTAAAACCAATAATACAAATTTCTTCAAAAATATACCTCCTTATTTTTTACCAAATGTTATAAATTTTTACTAAAAAGTCAATTCATAACCAAAAATGTAAATTTAGAAATTTTTCTGCACAGCTACCCGATATGTCAAAAATAATATCTTAGCTAAATTTATTTCATATATAGCAAGCTTCAACAGCATTGAAATTAAATATAAAAAGTGCTAACTTGCGTTGAAAAATGCAACATAACTTGGAGAATTTAATGAGCGGAATTGTAAAGTTGGACGAATTATTAAAAAATATGCGCCCTGTGATATCCGAAGAAGAATATGTCTTTTGCACTGTCAAATCATTTATTTTAGATGATGTAGAAAAATTAAATCCTATATGCACATTTAAAGAGGATGAAGGTTTGACTTTGATATTAGAAAAAAATATCGCTCAAAAATATCAATTCCATTTTGATGAAATATTTAAGAAGATAACATTACAAATTCATTCTAGCCTGCAAGCAGTTGGCTTAACTGCAGCGGTTTCAACAGCACTGGCCGAAAAAGGCATTAGTGCAAACGTAGTTGCCGCATATTATCACGATCATATCTTTGTGTCTGCAAATAAAGCAAATGAAGCACTAAATACTCTGCAGTCACTCTCCCAAAGCTCATGATAGAATATCATTGGTATGATTTTGTAGGCAATGTCGGCGTTTTTTTAATTTTGCTTGCATATTTACTGCTACAACTGAGTAAAATTAACAGCCAATCTTTAAAATTTAGCATTCTAAACGCTTTTGGTGCTTTTTTATTATAATGTCACTATACTTTGATTTTAATTTATCGGCTTTTATAATTGAATCATTTTGGTTATTAATAAGTTTGGTAGGTATAGCAAGGTGTTTAAACATTAAAGTAAAAAATGCTAATAAGCATACCTAATATAAACAGCCAGCGATAACTATAAATTCGAGAGGCATATAAAATGCAATGCAAACAATTATATTATGCATCATATATTTAACAACACTACA
Organism: Deferrivibrio essentukiensis; assembly: GCF_020480685.1. Lineage (NCBI taxonomy): Bacteria > Pseudomonadati > Deferribacterota > Deferribacteres > Deferribacterales > Deferrivibrionaceae > Deferrivibrio > Deferrivibrio essentukiensis. The sequence goes on along the minus strand of NZ_JAJAFU010000010.1, from coordinate 55,929 downwards.
AGCAGCTTCCATCAATGAATATATTGGGAAGAAAAAATTAAGCTATCCAATTGTTGACACGGGAGTAACCGAATTTTATAGCAATACATCTATCATCCCTGCTCCAAAACCGGGAGAGCCTTTTTACGGACAAGATGCACAATATCAAATCAATCCGCCGTCTTATGTCGATAACGGAGATGGTACCATTACCGACAAAATCACCGGATTAATGTGGCAAAACACAGGCAACAGGCACAGCTGCTATAGACCCTATCTTTGAAATTAGCACTATCAAAGATACTGAAGGGAATAAACAATATCCTTATTTTTGGACAAGTACTACCCATCTGGATGGCAGAAATCCTTACAGCTCGGCTGTTTACATAGCATTTGGTGCTGCACAAGGAAACATGAGAAATCGAATTATGGATGTTCACGGTGCCGGCTCACAGCGCAGCGATCCAAAATCAGGGAGAGTAAGCGACTATCCTCAATACTTCGGCCCACAAGGGGATTTAAGGTATGTATTTAACTATGTCAGATGCGTAAGAGATGCAAAGTAAAAATTTTATAATAATTGGGTATACAACCAAATATATAATAATCTTTATTTTAAATATTGTTGACAAATTCATTTGATATGTGTGGTATAATTTACTAAGTCATTTGCTTGGAGATTCCTATGATAAAATCAAATCTTTATATCAAGCTCTGTTTAATAATATTATTCACCATAATCAATATTGGATGTTCAACCAATACTTACCACTCAAAATTGTCAGAAGAATCTACTACAAATAATAAAAATACTACGCCTAAAAGCGAAGCTGAGAAAATTTGGGAAATAGCTGATAAAGCATACAATGAAAAAAGGTATAAAGATGCGATATATTACTATGAAAAATCTTTGGCTCTTTGTGGCCAGGACTATGAATGTTATGCTGCCGATTACAATGGTCTTGGAGCATCATACGAAGATATGGGAAATAATGAAAAAGCCCTTTACTATTATGAAAAAACAGTTGAAGCAGCAAAAAAACTTGGAGATGAGGGCTGGATTGCAACAGGATATTTTCTCACTGCTTCTATTTACAATCGCCTTGGCATAAATATACCAAAAGCTTACGAATACCTTAACTATTGTAAAAAAATATACGAAAAAGACAATGATAAGAGCAGTCTGTCAATCACACTACACGAACTCGGAAAAACAGAAAGAATGTTAGGTAAATTTGAATCAGCAATAGATTCTTTTAATAAATCCAACATATTATACAAGGAACTCGGCGATGAATTTTCCATCGGGGCCAACCTAAATCAATTGGGAATAACATATTCAAAAATGGGCCAGCTTGAAAAAGCAATATCTTATTTCAAGGAATCTTTAAAAGTTGCTGAAAAAGTAAACGACCCTGAAGCTATTTCAATTGTTACAAGACAATTAGCGGATGCCTACGCAGACATCTACAATTATGAAAATGCCATGAAATACTACGAAGAAGCAATAAATATTCAAAGGAAAAATCACATCTCAAAAGAATTGGGGATAAGCCTTAACAGCTTTGGCACATTATACATGGATCTTAACAGATACGAAAACGCAAAAACCCTGTATCTTGAATCTCTCGAACTTGCTAATAAACAAAACGATAACCCCACTAAAGCAACTATTCTAAATAACTTAGGCCACATAGAAAGCAGTCTCGGCAATATCGATTATGCATTTCAATATTACAACAAAGCATTTGAAATTGAAAATAAGCTCGACAGGCCTTACTCATTAACTTACCTCTTAAACAATATAGGGATGGCATATTTCAAAATTGGAAATTATGAAAAGGCGCTTGAATACCTTAAACAAGCTCTTGATATTGATAAAAAGCTCAATAATCCTCACTTAATTGAAACAAGGTTAAATAATATAGGAGCAGTATTGCTAAAACAAAAAAAATATAGAGAAGCCGAAAAAGTATTTAGTGAAAGAAAAAATCTTGAAAGTAAAATAAAACCAAACAGATTAATAAACTCAGGCCTTGTCGAAACATATATTCTAACCGGAGAATTAGATAGAGCTTTAGCAATATTAAATGAAATTCCGCCTACATGGAAAGACACCCCCACCAGACATATGGAATATTATACACAAAAGGGATTAATATTGAAAGAAAAAGGGCTTTTGCAAGAAGCCGCCATAAATTTTATGACTGCTATTAATTCGATTGAAGACAACAGACACTTGATAAACAGCAAAGAGCAATTTTTTGCCGGGGGAAATTATTACAACAGATTAAGACCTTATCGAGAGATTATAGCAGTATTTTATGAAATGCACAAAAACAGCGAATATCTTGTCCCCGGTGTAAAAAATGTAACATCGCAGTCCCAAGCATACTCAGAGCTACTCAAGGCAAGAAGAAGTGCATATGATTTTTTACAGTTTGGCAATTCACCCGAAGCAGCAGCATTTTACTTTTCTGAAATGACAAAAGCAAGGACATTGCTTGAAGCAATGTCTACATCAAATAAAAATAATGATATGTCGGAAATCCCATCTAATCTAAGAACTACAGAAAATAAAATTTTGAATAACCTTTCTTCAATTGAAACAGAGCTTATAAATTCTTATAAATCTGGTGAACAAAAGACAAAAGAACTCATAGCAAAAAAAGAAGGATTGAAAAAAGAACTTGATAGTTTAATAGCAATTTTAAGAGAAAGATATCCCCGATATGCTGCAATCAATTACCCTTTACCTGTAACTGCAGAAAAACTCCCTTTAAAAGAGAATGAGTTATTATTGGAATACTCTGTAACAAATGATGCTACATATCTGTTTCTTGTTGCCAAAGGCGGGATAAAAAAAATCATAAAACTACCTGTAAGTAAAAAACAACTTGAAGAAGACATAAAAGCATTTCTTTCGCCAATGACACTTAAAAAGCCGGAAATGTTTTCTATTGAAGCTGCACAAAATCTCTACAAATTACTACTTTCCGAAGCTTTGGAAAATGTAGATGAAAATACAAAAGTAATTATAGTACCTGATGGGATACTTGGTGTTTTGCCATTTGAATCATTAATTATTCAAAAAGGAAATAATATAGAAACGTCTATATTTGTAAATGACAGGTACAATATATCTTATTACCAATCTGCCACAATACTTGCATTAAATAGAATGTTTCAAAAGAAAAATCCCAAAAAATTACTTTTTGCTATCGGCAACCCTGTTTTTACTGCTGACGATCAAAGATATATAGCATGGAAAGAGGGAAAGACTTTAAAAAACTACACATTAAACGATAAAAGTAAATATGCATTTAGAGCACTTGCAATAAATGTAAAATGGGGAGCAACGACAAAAAGTGAAAATAATAAGATAGAATTTCCCCTTTTACCTGAAACCGAAACTGAAATAAAAAAGATCGCGAAAATAATGGGGACTAAGCCAGAGCCACCGGACATTCTTTTTGGGGTGGAAGCAAATGAAACCAATTTTAAATTAATAAGACCAGAGGATTATAAATACCTTCATTTTGCAACTCACGCATCACTGCCTGGAATGATTCAAGGGATAAAAGAGCCATTTATACTGCTTGGTCAAGTGGAAAATAAAAATGATGATGGTTTTTTAACACTGAGCGAAGTTTCAAAGATGAAAATCAATGCAGACCTTGTGGTATTATCAGCTTGCGTCACAGGAGTAGGAAAAGAGATAGAGGGGGAAGGTGTCGCCAATTTTGCAAGAGCATTTCAGCAAGCTGGAGCAAATTCGGTTTTGGTTAGCCTTTGGGAAGTAGCCTCTGAGCCAGCAGTGGAATATATGGAAGAACTTTATACTAACCTTAAATCTGGCAAGAGTAAAACCGAGTCAGTAAAACTTGCAAAAAACTATATAAAATCTAAATACCATAACCCGTTTTATTGGGCTGTCTTTATATTACACGGCGAGGGATAAAAATGAGTATATCAAACGATAAGAACAGAACTTATTTTAAAATAATAGGTATTTCTTTAGTTGTTATAATTTTATGGATACTACTTGCAAGCGTTGATGCAGGGCCTGCAGGCATAGGAATATTAGTGTCTGTTTTGGCATTTATAGATGTAATAAGCGGAAAATTTAATGGAAGTGAAAAAGTGGTATGGGTGATTATTTTATTAATTTCAGTGATAATTGGCATTATTGGTATTACTGTTAAAGAAATATTTCCAATAAACTCTAAATTTGAGCTCTTAGTTGGACTGATTTCTATTATTTTTGGAATTTCATATTTTCTGATAGGCAAAAATAAAAAGTTAAAATAAAGGGGGCTGTAATGAAAAGAATTCTGCTTGCGTTGCTCATCATCTTTATTATTTGTGGGTTTGGCTATTCTTACCCAGAAACAAATACAAAAATTGAAAAGGTCACGGTATTTATAGATTCGGCACTTATTAACAGAAGCGGAAAGATAAACATAACAAAAGGGGAAAACTTATTCATTATAAAAGGATTAACTACAAACGTCATAGATAATACAATTCAGGCTTCTATCGACAAAAATATTGGCAAAATAGTAGATGTAAAGGTTGAAAAAAGCTATACTTCAGCTGCAAATGAAGAAAAAATAAATCTGCTTTTGCAACAAATAAAAGAGGTAGAAAACAAAATAAAAATGCTCGGACATGAAAAAAAGGCTACAGAAAATTTTATTGATATTATCGGCAAGTCCAACCCTCTTTCAGCAAGCTTAAAATTAACTGCTGCCGAACTACAAAATTACTCTAACTTCCTGGAAAACAGCCTGAAAAAATCCTACAAAGATTTGGCTAAAATTGAAACTGAAATCTCTACTCTTAATGAAGAAAAAGACAAACTGAAAAATGAGCTTTCAAACATCGGAGGTCAAAATAAGGAATCAAAAAACATTATTCTCACGGTAAAAGGTTTTAAAACTGCGGAATCAAAAATAGAATTAAGCTATCTTGTAAACGGTGCAGGTTGGAGCCCTCTTTACAATGCTGATGTAGATACTTCCAACGATTCAATAACTTTTGATATCTATACAAATATCACGCAAAGCACTGGAGAGAATTGGGAAAATGTGACTATGGAAATTTCCACTGCCAAATCCGTATCAGCCAAATTTTCGGATGTATCACCATGGTATGTGGATATTTACAAACCTTCCCAACCGGTTTTTTACAAGGAGATGAGGGCATCCAAAGCCTTGATACCTGAAGAAATTGAGGATAAGTTGGCTGGTGTTGACTCAAATGAACCTGCTGTTAAGGAAGAGGGCATATCTTTTAGCTTTATATTAAGAGATACTGTTACTGTGCCTTCAGATAATCAGCCTCATAAAGTATTTATAGCTTCTAAAAAAATTACAAAAAACAACTTAAAGGAAAAGCTAATAAAATATGTCGCGATACCTAAAAAGTCACCATATGTATTTCTTACAGGGCTCTTCAACAACCCATTTGAATTCCCGCTTTTTGCCGGCAAAGTTAACATTTTCGTAGACGGGAAATTTTTAAATACTCAAAATTTGTCGAGCACAAAAGCTCCTGCCGAACAGATTCAGCTCCCTTTGGGAGTGGATGAATCTTTAAAAGTTGAACGAAAAAGACTTAAAAAATTTACCGAATATTCAGGAATCGTTTCAAAATCTGAAAAGATATTCTTTGAGTATGAGATAGATATCCAAAACGGCAAATCAAAAGAAGTAGGAATCGAGGTAAAAGACAGCTACCCTATATCATTGAATGAACAGATAAAAACACATTTGGAAACACCTACTGATAAAGATGCAGCCATTTCAAAAGACGGAATAATAATTTGGCAAGTCAATATACCTGCCAAATCAAACCGAAAACTTAACTTGAAATTTGACATAGAATATCCTAAAGAGCTTAAAATAAGTGGAATAGAGTAATCTAACATTATAAGAGGATTAAGTATGAAAAAAATCTTTGCCATAATTGTTTTATTGATAAGCTTTACAAATGTAATGGCTGAGAATAAAGAGATTTTCGGAATAGGCTATGGGCAAGATAGGGAAATTGCCAAAAAAGAAGCCCTTGCTGATCTTGCCACGCAAATTTCTGTAAACATCAAAAGTGACTTTGAAAGAGTCCAAAAAGTCCTAAATAATGAAATTAAGTCAAGTGCAGCAACAAGTATTATCAAAACTTCATCCGAAATCCCTCTGTTGAGGATCAAGTTTGAATATCAAGATGAGGACAAGGTGATTGCAATCCTTTCATCTGAAAACAGTTTGAGTGCTTACATTAATGAAATAGAAAAACTTACAGTAGAAACCAATAAATTAAAAACTATGGCGGAGCAAACAAATAACTCATCTTTAAAATACGATTATTTGCTAAAAATATTAAGCAACCTGAAGCTTCTTGAAAAATACAAAACCGTTGCAATAATTCTCGGGCATTCTAATTTTCCTGTACTTGATATTACCGAAAGTGAAATCAAAGACCAACTTGTTAAAATTCAGCAAACCCCTGACTCCCTTGACACTGTAGCCAGCATCATATCAAAAGAGCTGACATTCAATAAAATTTACATTTTTCCTGTAAAACCAAAAATGTCAGAGGAGATTACAGAATTTTCAAAATTATTAAAAACAATGCTCGCACAGAAAACAGATTCGGTCAGCACCCCTGAAAATGCTGAATTTATTTTAAGGGGCAATTACGAGGTTATAAATAATAAGATATTGCTACACATGAATCTTTATAATAAAAATTATAATAGCATAAAAAATTATTCCCTAATATTTGATTCAAAAATAATTAATGCACAATTTCAGCCACAATATCAAAATTTTGATTACGCGCTACTTACCGGAAATGTTACAAGGTCAAACCTTAAGGTAAAAATTGGGTTTAAGGGGTATGGTACAGGCGAAGGTATCGACCTGAATGCAGGAGACAAAGTCGACCTTGTTATAAATACAAATCAGCCCATTTGCTATTATATTGTAGGACACGTATTCAACAAAAATGAAAAATTCAGCTACCTGTTGCCGATAGGTGTTTATGGAGATGAATTTAAAGGGAAGATAGCCGGCGAACTTGTCAATACGAATTACGTAGTTGCGGAAAATATAGAAATTGCCCCACCCTATGGCAGAGAAGTATTGCAGCTTTTTGCGACAACATTGGGTAATGACGGAAAATGCGAATTAAATATTCCTTCTTGCCATACAAACAAGGATGGGTATTGTGTTCTTGAAAATGAACCTATCATTAATGTGGGCAAAACAAGGGGGCTGAGCTTTAAAAACGTAAGTAAGAATATCGAAACCAGTGAGGCGATATTTAGCTTTACCACTTTTGAATAATTATATTCTGCTTACATCTGCGGATACTGTTAACGTATTTTTACAGGCTGTAAATTAATAATAAAATATTACTCATTGATAAAAATATTTAAAAATTTGTATTTTTTCTCCATATTTTCCTTTGCTTGCAAAAGGGTGATAGGTTTAATGCCATTTTCAATGGAGATAAGGGCTTCAAAATATGCGGCGATTATATCGTATTCCTTTATCTTTTTGCCGTCTACCGGATTAAAATTATCATCATTATATTTTTCAAAAAGCTCATCTTTGCTAACAAATTTAGTTTTTCCACCTTCTTGAAATTTGCATTCAAATTCATCTTTTACAAAATATTCTATCTCTAAGTGGAGTGTCTTAGGCAATAGCGGCAACACATTTTCCTTTATCTGCTGAATTTCAATCTCCTTGAGAAGCTCATCAAGCCCCTCTACCCCCCTTTTTACAGGGGATATAATATCTCTTGTCATCACTTCGGGCAAATCATGAAAAATACCGCCAAAAAAGTAATTGTACTTGAGCCTGTCGCAAATTTGCAAATGAAAGTTATCAAAATACCCAAGTGCAGCAACAATATACATATGTCCAAGCACACTTGTTTCAGGCATTCGCGGAGTATGTGCCCATCTTTGTTGAAACCTTAATTGCCCTACAAGGTCGATAAAATTTCTCGTATTCTCCCTGATTGTCATTATCTCTTTTACTGAAACAAGGTCATAGTGATTTTCTATTTCTGACAGGATATTTTCCCTTGTCTTTTCTATACCGTATAAATTTTTGTTCATATCATAAATTATTTTAAATTCCCAATAAGTTGCCAAATAGTGGGCAGCCTTTAAAATCTTCTTCTCAAAAAAGCAATATCTTTCATCAAACAGATATTTATCAAGATTTTCAAAAAAAAGATTATCTTCTATGCCGCTTTTTTCTTTTATTTCGGAATATATCCATCTATTAAATTTTTCTCCGTGGACACTTTTTAGCTTATAAAAGATAGGCGGCTTAATGTCAGTAGTAATTATCCTTTGCAATGTTTCAAAAACTGAGCCCTCAATCAGCTTTAACCAACTAAAATTGTTACCAAGAGCTTCTTCTATTTTGCCAATAACATACGCAATAATTACCTTATGAGCCTGTTTATCAAGCTCTGTAAACCCCATAGACGGCCTTAAATGGTCATTCCACCGCTGAATGTATGCTGCCTCAAATATCTTTTTTATCAAAGTATTATTAATCATAACTGTCACCTATACACTAAATTTACAAAAACTCTCATACTCACAAAATTTACAAATATCTTCTTTTGGCAGGGCATAAATCTTATCTGTCATTTTCATATGGCTCATTATATAATCTATTAATTTTTTATAATCATCAATATTTTCATCTGTCAGCACTTCTCTAAAATCCCTATCTTTCTTCCCGATATAATGAATTTCAGAAATAATATCTTTTTCGTAACATTCCCTTGCAAGTAAAATATAGCATGGCAACTGTGCTGAGTTAAGACTGTCTCTCACAAGGGTAAGGTTTTTATCATCATATATATCTTTAATATCATCAAACATTTCAATTAATTTTGCCACTTTTCTTGTATAAGGGGTATTTTTCCCTGAGCCTGTCTTGTAATCAATCACTCTTATCCTTCCATCCCTAAGCTCATCCACCCTGTCAATTCTCCCCTTTAATTTTAAACCAAAATTGACAATATCCTTTTCTGTCTCCAATATCTTAAATATTTCTCCAGCACTTTTAATATTTTTAAAGTAATCTTTTACTCTTCTTTCCAATATAATCTTCAACCCTTCAATTTGAAACTCTGTCAGCCTTCCTAAAAAGTTTTTTATTCTATTGTCCCTATCTTCATATAAAAATTCAGGTAGCCTCTTTATATCTTCTAAAATTTTATACTCTACATTATCAAGCAATTTTTCATCCAAGATTTTGCCTAAAACTTTTCCAAAGTGTATCTCAAAATATTTATGAACGATACTGCCGAGGGTATCTGCCTCAAAATCTCTGTCAAACCTTACCCTATCAGGCACAGCCTTGATATATTTTAAATAATAAGAATAAGGGCATTTCATATAACTATTTAATGCAGAAGGTGAAAAATGTTTTATACTGTCAATAAATTTTGACTCTACTTCCCCTTTTGGTATGTAATTTTCAATCTTATTCAATCTCGGTATAGAAAAGGGCACAGAATCAATTTTAATCTCCCTTTTTTCATTTTTCTCTTTAATCAGCAAAAGCTGCTCTACAAACCTGCTACGGATAAATTTATCACTCCCTGTTGCCCCTGATTTAAAAAGGATATAGGTATTTTTTGCAGAATAGATGAGCCTGAAAAAATTGTATCTCATCAACATCTCTTTTTCTTTAAAAGAGGTAAGACCAAGCTCTATCTTCACCGATTCAGGCAAAAGGGGGTCAATTTTATCACCTGAAGGCAGTACACCTTCATTAACGTCAGTAATTACGATATTTTCAAAAGTCAATAGTCTCGCCTCAAGCATCCCCATTATCTGAATGCCCTGAAGCGGATGCCCCTCATATGGGATAATTATGTCATTAATTATCTCACTCAACAGCTTATAAAAAAATGGCAAATCTCCAAATCTGTCTTTGTCAATCAATCTGAAATTATTTATTACCTCAAAATAAAAGTACTGCAAAATTTGAAAACTTAATTTTGCCGTCTCCTGCCTCAATTTGCTTTCATCGAGGTTATCAAATAGATTTTTAAATGCTTCTTCTAATTGTATTAAATTTTTAGTTTGTAAAAAAGGGGCTAAAAGTTTTTTAAAAACAGCTCTATTTGAATCAAGTTGAAAAACAGAAGCCTCACTTTTGACAATTTCATTTTTAATCCAATTAATATCGTTAATAATTTGCTCTTTAAAAAGGGATAGAAGGCTTGAATTTAAAAATCTCAATAGAGTTTTGGAATCAGCAGAATTTGCTACACCTATGCTTTCCTTTCTTTTAATATCAACCAAAAGCATAAAAAGTGTTTCTACAAATACCCCCACTTCCGTGCTTTTCAATGGCATACCCAAAGATATATTAAGGCTCAAATCTTCTATATTTTCCAAATAAGATAGCAACGGGAAAAGGGTTTTTGAATCCGGAAGGATTACTGCCAAATTACTGCTGTCATATTTATTTTTAAAAGATTTATATTTATCTTCAATTAGTGTTACAGCCTTTTTTGCTTCATTATGAGTATCAGTAAACTGAAAGAAATGAATTTTTGAAGGGGTATAAGAGTCAGGCTTTATCTCTTCTATATCAAGGTTTTTGACTGATTTACCAAGCCTTTTACTAAGATTATCTACCACTTTAAACGTCTCAAACCTCTCAACCCCTCTTTCTCTATCCATCAAATCCGTTTGCACATAAAAATCTATATCTGCAAACTCATCAATATTTTTAATTATTTCAACTTCCGAGTTTGAAAGGTAAACTAACCCTGTAAAGATAAAAATTGCCCCGGTATAATTTTGTCTGAAACTTTCTTCGGACGTAAGTTTGGCAGCCCGCCTGAAAATGTCACCACCATAGGTAATATTTTCATTTTCTTTTCTGTATTTCACATACAAATCTTTAAGATTTTCTAAGATACTTACAGCTTCAGGCAAAGCTTCTATATACTGAAAATTTTTTATCTTGTTTTCCAAAAGCTGCCTGTCTATTTCATCAAATAGCCTTGAAAGTCTCTTTGCCCAGGATAAAAGGCCTGCATCATCAAGCCCAATTCTTTTATTGAGATTTTCATCCCCTTTTATCAAATCGAGAAAATATATTTCCCTTTCAATTTTTGTGTGGAAAATAGGCAAATTATCAGAATAGTTTGTCACCACTGTCCTTGCAAACTCTTCTATTGTATAAAATTCCGTTTTTAAAGAAGTATCAATATCAATACTTTTTTCTACAAATCTGATAGGTCTTTTATTGGCAGAGATAAATACAACTTTGCCATAATTTTTCGCCAATCCCTTTAGCCTTTTAGATATAAAATTTACAAAATTTATACTCAAATCAACCTTGTAAAGCTTAAACGACATCAAATATCTCCCCAGTATCTGAATAGTAAATTATTCCTCTACAGTTATCAAAAATCTTCATATACCTTCTCATCTGAAGCTCATGGCTTAAATCTTTTTCCCCTGTTTTATAATCAATTACGGTAATCTCTCTACCTATTTTTACTACACGGTCAAGACGCATAATATTTCCATATCTGTCCACAAACTCTTTTTCATTCCAAAAGGCATCTATATCTTCAAAATATTTCCTCAAGTCTAACACAGCCTTCATCATTAACGGTTTGACATCTTCATCTGAATATCTCATTAAATTCACTGCTCTAAAATAAGCATCATTTATCATTGCTTTTAAATCTTTTTCAAAATCTACTTTGCTAAGAAAAGACATCCCCAAGTGAAACAGCTCACCTTTTAGTCTCTCCTTTTTTTCAAAATTAAGATATGTTTCCTTTTCATATATTTTAAGATGCCCTCTAAAATTTGCATTTATCTCAACTTTATCATCTTCCACAGGTTTTTCTTCATATTTAATTTTAGAGCATTTTTTCATTTCGCCTACAATATATCTTTCATTACAAGTTTTCTCAGACTTGCAACCATATTCCGAATTTTCAAGTATCATATGCAGTAAATCGGAAGCCGATATTTGTCTGCCGTATCTATTTTCCTGAATATCCTTTTTATACTGCCCAATAACAAAAAGATTTTCCCTCGCTCTTGTATTTGCAACATACATAAGATTTAAATTTTCAACGATTTCATTTTTAAACTTTTCAAAATACTTATCTCTACCATCTTTTAAAAAATCCCTCGCCTTAGTAAGCTTTATCAGCAAATAATCAGGCTCACCTGTAAACTCTTCAATATTTACGGCATGATATGCATCTTTTAACTTCCCTTTATCGTAAAGTTTCCAATCGTAAAAAGGGATTATGACAGTGTGACTTTCAAGCCCCTTCGACTTGTGAATTGTCATTATTTTAACAGCTTCTATATTTTCGTTGAGACTTATTGTAATATCCTTCTTTTTATTAAAATATTCTAATACATCTTCCAAAGTTTTATGTTTATCAGAGATTTTTAAAACTTCCTCTAAGAATCTTTCAAAATAAACTTTATTGTCATTATAATTAAGAATATCGGCAGAAATAATTTTGCAAAAAATTTCATAAGGGGATAAAAATGCAATCTCACTTTTTATATTATCAAACGTCTCTTTATCTACTTTTAATTCACTGAATATTTTATCAAAATCCTGATTTTCGGGCATAGTCATGACATTTGCGATAAAGAGCAATTTTTTAATTTCAAAATTAGATGATACTCTCATTGAATCTTCCGTCACAAAGGGAAGCTCTTCAAAATATTCCCTCATCCAGGAAACAACCAAGTCTATATCACCCTTTTTTCTTAAAAGAATCATTATATCTGATGGGGGCACCTTGTAATCATTAATTACTTTTTTAAGGGTATCAACAAATTCATCTCGATAAAAATCTTCTGACTCGTCATTATCAGCCACATTTTGCAAAATAATTTCCAGATAACCATCATTTTCATTTTTATACTTTTGCTCTGAAGCCCCGTAAATACCTTCTATTGCATCCATCATCAAAATTTTAAAATCCTTTCCCAAATCATCTTCAAAAATCCCCAGCAAGTTTGCATTTAAAAGATTTGAAGTGTTAAATGTAAAATTGTTAAAATTTACAATATTTTTTGCGGAGCGATAATTTGTGTCAGTAAATTCTTCCTCTAATCTAAGACTATCGCTCTTGAGAGCTTCGTCAAATATTGTATAATCTCCGCCTCTCCAGCCGTAAATGGCCTGCTTTTTATCCCCTACGATAAATAGTGTCCCCCCTTCAGATACTGCATTTTCGATAAGAGGGAAAATCGCATCAAACTGCTCTTTAGATGTGTCTTGAAATTCATCAATAAGGTAGTGAGAAATCTTCTCCCCCAATTTCAAAAAGGCATAAGAGATATCGTTTTCGCTTAAAATCTCACTCACATCCTTTGCAACCTTCTGCCCATCTACGATATTTGAGATATGTTTAATCTCTTCCTCTTTATCCCTTAACCTTTTCAGCTGCCGTGCCACTACATCTGTCTCAAAACTGCTCTTCAAAAGCATATATTTCTTAAGCAAATCCACACTTTCAGTTAGTCTTGAAATAAATTCTTTCTCTTTAGCCTCATCTAGAAAACCGCCTCCTTTATAAAGGCTGACAAGGGAACCTTCAGTTAATATTTCTTCATATCTACCAAGCTGTTGTATCATTTCATTAATGTCAGATTTTTTAAACTTTTTTATATTTGTCTTATTAAAAATATCTGCATGCTCAGAAAACAACTCCTGAAAATACCTAAAATTTTCAAGCAGATTAGTTTCAATTTCAGACTGTATTTCAGCAAAGTTTTTATTATCAAACTCAAGCTTTTCACATAGATTTTCAAAAAGTAGCAGATTTTCAGGAATATCGATATCTTTGTATTTACTAAGCCCATCAAATATAATCTTCTCCGGATTTACGCCGGATTGCCCCAAATCAAGAAGTTTGATTAAAAAATCGAGAAGCTGTATAAAGTTATCGGGATTAGAAACCACATCTCCAAAGGCAAGCTCAAAAATTTCATCCGATTCAAAAAATACCTCATAATCGGGCATAATCTTTTTTTCTATTGCAAAAGCTTTTAATATTTTATTCATAAAAGAATCAAGGGTAGTGACATTAAAATCACCGTAATTTTTTATTATATCCACGAGTAGATTTGCTGCTTCATTTTCTTTTATACCAAAACTATTTTTATCAAAATCTTTGTCAGGATAAATATCTGCAAGTTTCTTTAAAAAAAGAATGATTCTGTCTTTCATCTCAGCAGCAGCCTTATTTGTGAATGTAAGGGCAACTATTGAGCCGATAGAATCGGGGTTAAGAATTTCAGGGAAATTGTCCTTAATATTCCCCTTAAAAATCAGTTTAAGCAGGTGAATATATCGAGATGCAAGCCTATATGTCTTGCCTGAGCCTGCAGACGCCTGCGTGCAAAGACTTGGTTTAAGCATAATCACCTCATCATATCATACAAAGCATTCAAAATAGCTACTTATATAACCCAAAATAAAGACAGATATTTTCTAACATATAGATATTAGCACGAATTGATATGTGTTTAAAGGGATAAAAAGTGTATTTATAATTTTTGCCGGGCTAAATAAGTGATTTGATTTTTCGTAAATAAATGCTATATTCCTGACATGGATAAAAAAAGTGCGCTAAAAATGTTTGTAAACTGCTTTTTGGGAAACTCTGACGAAGAGACATTTAAACTACTTGAAAACATTTCAACACTTGTTAAAAAAGATAAAAAAGAGATATTTTTCTTTGAAGATCAGGAAGGGGAAAACATTTACTTTCTTGCTTCAGGCCTTATAAAACTATACAAAACAAACGATGAGGGGAAAGAGGCGATAATCCATTTTGTCAGGCCCGGAGAATTATTTGCTGAAATTTTACTTTATCTTAGAAACAGATATCCCGTGACAGCCGAAGCCGTAGAAAATTGTACCGCACTTAGCATAAATTCCAAAAAACTTTTCCAGTTGATTAGAGAAAATCCTGATATTTCGATGAAGCTAACCGGAATGATGGCCCAAAGGATAAAATATTTTTTGAATATGATAGAAAATCTTACTCTAAGCGATGCAAGAAACAGACTTTTGCGATATTTAACTGTACTGGCTGATAAAAATAAAGATAATAAGGTGATACTGCCTGCAAGCAAAGGGGATATAGCAATCCTTTTGGGGATAGCCCCTGAGACATTTTCAAGACTCTTAAAAAAACTTACCGAAGAAAATATTATAAAAGTAAATGGAAAAGAGATTGAGCTTTTAGGAAATTAGCTTTTTATACCCTTAAGCCTTAAAACCCTTCGCAAAAAATCGACCAATCAAAAGAAATAATGAAATACCCAATCAAGTCTGCCCCTTTTGATAAAATAGATACCGCTAAATTTCATAATTTCTTTGATTTTTTGGCGCATTTCAGGTTTGTAACAGTGGATTTTACAATCTTTACATTTGGGTTTTGGGTCAAGAGGGCATTTTTCATCCCTCTTGAGTGCATAGTTTAAAACTTCAAAGCATTCATCACAATAACCGTCAGAGTTTTTTTCTCTATCTGGATGATTTTTTTTGCAATATACATACACAAATTTTCTTAAAATTTTAGCATCTTTCTTAATTCTTTTTTCTTTGGAAAGTGCCATTTAGTAGTCCACTCCTGCTGCTTGAATATTTGACGGGTCGAAAGCATGACAAGGCGTTACGCCGTAAACCATATTACACTTTGGGCATTTTGTTTCAAATGTTTCCATTTCAAATTCTTCACCGCAGCAGCACTTTAACTTCATCGGCATAGGCATATATTGATTACTAAACCCCATCATTCTGAGTTTATCAACTACCTGCTTTCCATTTTCAAAACTTCCCATACATCCTTCATGCATAATTAAGCCTCCTGTATTTATTAATCTTATTTTAAAACTTCACCATTTCTCAATCTGTT
Source organism: Deferrivibrio essentukiensis (assembly GCF_020480685.1). Classification (NCBI taxonomy): domain Bacteria; kingdom Pseudomonadati; phylum Deferribacterota; class Deferribacteres; order Deferribacterales; family Deferrivibrionaceae; genus Deferrivibrio; species Deferrivibrio essentukiensis. The sequence continues at coordinate 39,978 of NZ_JAJAFU010000010.1, read as the reverse complement.
TCTTAATTCCAAAAGCTTGTTATCAAGTGCTTTAAGCTCCGGCAAAATTGCCTTCTCCTCTTCACTCGATTCAATTATCTTGGCAACCCCGCCATTTTTAATAATCAGCCTTTTGTCACCCATCAGTGCCAAGATAGGGTCGTGAGTAGCCATAAGGACAATTTTCTCCTCTTTTACCAAGAGCTCTAAGGCCTTTTTTCTGTCAATACCGGCATTTTCTATTTCATCAATTAAAATTATGGGGGATTTACTCAAAAAGGCAGTATCCGCAATCATTAATGACCTTGACTGACCACCACTAAGTGCAGTTACAGGGGTGTCCTTTGTAAACTCTTCCCCTGCAAGTTTGTTTGCCTCTTCTATGATTCTGTTAACCTTTTCCTCAACATCTTGAATAAATCTGCTTTCTGCGTGAAGAGTAACAAACTCTTCAACAGTCAAATCCATTACAAAATTCATATTTTGAGAAAGTTGAGCCACAAGCTTGTGTTCAGTAGAAAATCGCCACTCTTTTTTAGGCTTTTCACCATTTATTAATACTTTTCTTTTAGTAGGGGTATCCCCCTGAGCCATCCACTCAATATCTGCCAAAAGTCTGCTTTTTCCTGACCCTGTGGGGCCTACTATACAAACAACATCACCTTTTTTGATAGTAAGCTCAAAATTTTCAGGCTCATTTGACTTATTAAACCCTCCGATAATAGTTATCTCTTCTACCTGAAAATCATTTTCAAGCACCTCTTCCATCGCCGACAAATATTCCTTAAATGCCTTTTTCAAATCTGAAAGAGTTGTACCTACATCCTCAAGTAAATCTTCGCTCAACTCATTGAAAAAGGTATCCAAATCTCTCTCATCGTCTTTATCAACAGTTATTCCGTAAGACTCAAAAAAGTCTGACAGGTATGGTTTTTCAATTATAATCTTTGAAATAGGCTCTTTTAATATCGTACTCATAACTACATCTCCATCTTTCTTACATTGCCCATCTGATAGGACTCCCCTATCCTTGTCTCACCAAGACAATATGAACAAAGTGCTGAAGGCATCGAAAATCTTAATTTCTTACCTTTCAAAGTCTCTATTTCATTTGTATCTTCTATAAGGCTTGCAAACTCATAAGCACCCTGCCCTGTGATACCATTTACGTGCATAATTGTAGCACTCGGATTTACATTTTTTACTCTGCTTGCAAAAACTTCCCTTTCTGCCTGACTAACAATATCACCCTTTGTAATAATCACTATGTCTGCAGATTTTAACATCGGGCCAATTTTTTTAGGTGTATTTACGCCGCTTAAATTATCAATTACACATACAGCCAATATATCCTTAATATGCGGAGAACATCTGTTGCAAAGCCCTGCACTTTCACTTATCAAAAATTCAAGATTATTTTCCATCCCCCACTCAACGCAAGCTTCAATGTTACTTACAAAAAAGTGGTCAGGGCACAATGCACCGGACAGACCTTTTTTAACAGGGATATTTTTTGACATATAAAGCTTATCATCGTCAGTCAACAAACAGTCAAATTTGACCACACCTGCCCTATACCCCTTTTCTTTCAATGCATCTATTGTCTTTAAAATTACTGATGTCTTCCCGGAAGATGGGGGCCCTGAAATAGTTAAAAATTTCATTATTTCACCTCATCTGCACTTTTTTCAAAAACTTCATTAGTAGTTTTTATCAATTCGCCAATATCATTTGAATAAATGTAATCCCAACCAACCCACTTGAATTTTGCATTTTCAGGCAAAATATTTTTTACTTCAGGGTTTAAAGATGGGAAAAGCCCTTTGTGCGAAAGTATTTCCCCTACCTCTTTTGAAAATAGAAAGTCAGCTACAGGTTTTAAAATCTCAAGTTTACTTCTTTTCACAAGCATAAAAATAGGTGAAATAATCGCTCCATCCTTAGGCCATACAACCTTCATTGTAGACACGTCCCTAACCATCTTTGTAAAAAAGTACGGCATAATAGTCACAACCGGCTTGTCTGCTACTTTTTTACCCGCATTTTTAACCATCTGTGCAGGATGCATTGACTTGAGCAAAATTTTACCCAATTTTTCCACGCCATCCATACCAAAATCTTTATAAATACTTATCAAAATTGCATTAAAAAGGTCAAAGTCACCAACCGGTAGAGCAACTTTTTGATAATACTCTTCACTTAAAAGGTCTGCCCAACTTTCAGGGACTTTTAAATCACCGATTTCCTGCAAATTTACCATAAATACCGCAGGCACAGTACTAATTATCGTATAATCACCCTTCGGGTCTTCTATATCTACTCCATTAAAATCATCATTTAATTTTTCACCAAAATAAGGGTTTACAAACACCCCGTTATCCTTAAATCTGCCAATGGCTCTCTTGTCGAAAAATGTCTCAAAGCCCGCAGAAACAAAGATATCCGGAAGCTCATCTTCAGATTCCACTTTTGCAATCTCTTCTTCAAGAAACTTTGCACCTACTGAAGCTGCTTCAAGTTTATAGGTAATATTTATACCATTTTCTTCATTAAATTTTTCTGTAAAGCTGTCAAACCCTTCTAAAAGAGGTATTCTTACGGGACAAGGGAGTAAACCTTTTACTTTGATATCCCCCACTGCCACTCTCTTTTTCATCGTAACATCGCTTACGTTTCTTTCTTGTTCAACCTTCTCTTCCAAAAGTTTTACAAAGGTTTCCTCGTCAAACCCTTTTGATTTCAGGGCTGAACCAAGCTTTAAAATTTTACCTACACTATTTAACTTATTTTCATCCTTAAACATTTCAAAACCGTTAGCAACAAGTATATCAAGTGTCTCAGGATATTTTTCAACCAATTCTTTTATTGAAATATTTGTATCAATTACTGCTGTCATATCTGCCTCCTTACTCTTTAGTGGGAAATATACATAAAAATATTTTTTTTGAATTGATAAATGTCAAATATTGAGTAATAAAATTTAAAATCAAACTAAACTAATAAAAAGGCTTAACTTTTTTAATATTTTTAGTGTATAATAGACAAAAGTATATCAATAATTTTAATTTGAGGTAAAATGGCTCAGGAAACCGGTGTATTAAGTAAACTTAAAAGTGGCGATATATTTATGCCGTTTTTGGTAGTAGGCATCCTTATAGTAATGATTATACCTGTGCCTGCGCCTCTGCTCGATATTTTCCTTACAATGAGTATTACGCTTGCTCTAATAATTTTACTTGTTTCATTATACATAAAAGAGCCTCTTGATTTTTCTACATTCCCTTCGGTTTTACTTATTTCTACCTTGTTCAGACTTTCGTTAAACGTAGCATCAACAAGGCGAATATTACTCCACGGTGCCGAGGGTGAAGATGCTGCCGGTGCAGTAATTATGTCTTTTGGACAATTTGTAGTAGGGGGAAATTTTGTAATCGGTCTTATTATATTTTTGATTCTCGTTATTATAAATTTTGTAGTTATCACAAAAGGTTCAGGAAGGGTGGCTGAAGTAGCTGCAAGATTTACTCTTGATGCAATGCCCGGAAAGCAGATGAGTATAGATGCTGACCTTAATGCCGGTATCATCGATGAAATGCAGGCAAAAAAGCTGAGGGAAGACATTCAAAAGAGAGCTGATTTTTACGGAGCAATGGATGGTGCTTCTAAGTTTGTAAGGGGTGATGCAGTTGCAGGCCTTTTAATTACAGCAATAAATATCATTGGTGGACTTATCATAGGTGTTGCGCAGTTTGATATGACAGTAGGTGAGGCAGCAAAACGTTTTACAATATTAACAGTCGGTGACGGACTTGTAAGCCAGATGCCTGCACTTATCATTTCTACTGCAGCTGGTATTGTTGTGACAAGAGCTGGAGAACAAGCAGACTTAGGCACAAGACTTCTGGCAGAAATGTTTAAGACCACAAAAATACTTTATGTCACAGGTGCTATACTTGTATTTTTCGGTCTAATACCAGGGCTTCCAAAGCTATCATTTTTTATTCTTGCCGGGATAATGTTTGCAATTGCTTACTACTCCAAATCCTCACTGAAAGATATTGCTGAAAAAGAGGCTGAAGAACCTGAAGAAGAGCCTGATGAGGTGCCTGAAGAAAAAGCTGTAAGAGATCTGCTTGATATGGATACTATGGAGCTTGAAATTGGTTTTAATCTTATACAGCTTGTAGATGAGCAAAAAGGTGGGAATCTATTGGGCAGAATTAAATCTATTAGAAGACAAATAGCACTCGAGATGGGGTTTATAGTTCCCCCTGTAAGAATCAGAGATAACCTTCAAATTGATCCGAATAATTACGTTATTTTAATAAAAGGGGTAAAGGTAGCATCAGGCTTTGTGCTGCCTGATAAGTGGCTTGTAATGAACCCTGACGGAGATTTGAATCTTGTAGAAGGGATTGAATCAAAAGACCCTGCTTTTGGACTTGACGCCAAATGGGTAGATACTGCAGAACGTGAAAAAGCAGAGCTGGAAGGATACACGATAGTAGACCCTGCGACCGTCATAGCCACACATATCACAGAAGTAATTAAGACAAACGCATTTGAACTCGTAGGCAGACAAGAAACGCAGGATTTACTTGATAAATTAAAAGAAAAATATCCAAAATTAGTAGAAGATTTAGTCCCAAATATTTTGGATTTGGGGCTTGTCCATAGAGTATTACAAAACCTTCTCAAAGAAAGGATTTCTATCCGAAATCTTCAAACAATACTTGAAGTCCTGGCCTCATATGGTACACAATCAAAAAATGTTGATTATTTGACCGAAAAGGTAAGGATTGCACTTAAAAGACAGATTTCAGAAAGTCTCCTTGCTCCCGATGGTAAGCTTTACGTTTTTACACTGGCCTCCCCTATTGAACAATTTTTGGCAAAAAATATTCAACAAACAGATGATGGAAAAGATATTGTAGTCGACCCATCTTTTGGTCAAAAGATACTTTCCGCTTTAATGAAAAAAGTGGATGAAATAAATATGAAAGGGCTACCGCCTGTGCTCGTAATTTCTCCACCGATTAGACTCCCTTTTAGAAGATTTGTTGAAAAATTTATCCCTAATCTGAATATTATTTCTCACAACGAGATTGCAGATAATGTTAAAATAGAAACTTTAGGAAACGTGGAGATACAATTATGAAAATAAAAAAGTATGAAGTTTATGATATGAAAGAGGCGATGGCACTTATCAAAAAAGAGCTTGGACCTGATGCAGTTATCTTATCCACAAGAAAAATTGTAAAAAATGGCAGCTTCGGACTTTTTTCAAGGCCAATGATTGAAGTCACCGCTGCCATAGATTATACAGCCAAAAGGGAAGTAAAAAAACCGAAAGAAAATTATAATCCTGCACCTGAAAAAAATACGGACGATAGTGCAGATATAAGTAAAATTACTGATATAATAAACTCTTTGGGGCTTAATAAGTTTGAAATGCTTCTTAACGATATGAATGAAATCAAGAAGCAAATCAGTGAAATGAAAACTGCAATTTCTGAAAATATTGCTCTTGATTTGCCAAAATCATTACAAGAAGTCTATAATATTATGATAAAAAACGAAGTGGATGATGTCCTCAGTTATAAGTTTCTCAAAAAGATAGAAAACCGTATTCCTGAAAATTCCACACATTTGCAGATAAAAAGTATTGCTGCTCAGCTATTTGGTGACTTGATACCTACGGAAAAGAGTTATTTCTCATCTTTAAAGAAAAAAGTTTTGGCACTTGTCGGCCCGACCGGCGTGGGGAAAACTACCACTGTGGCAAAAATTGCCGCTAACCTTGCCCTCAAATTACAAAAATCTGTTGCACTTATTTCGATAGACACATTTAGAATCGGTGCCGTAGAGCAGTTAAAGAGCTATGCGGAAATAATTGATGTCCCGTTAAGAGTTGCAAGTAGCCCCACAGAATTAAATGAAATAATTTTGGAATTTGAAGATTATGAATACATACTCCTTGATACGATGGGTAGAAGCCAATATGACACAGCACAGATTGACGACCTGAAAAGTTTTCTTACCATTAATCCTTTGATAAATGTGGCTTTAGTGCTCTCAATGAGCTCAAACCATAGTGAGCTGGGTGACACTTTTAACAGATATTCAAAATTAAGCCCTGATTACCTAATATTTACAAAGCTTGATGAAACAAGATATTTTGGAAGTCTGGCAAGTCTTCCTATCTTAAAAAAAGTCCCGATACTTCTCATGACAAATGGTCAAAACGTACCCGAAGATATGGAAATTCCGGATGGCAAAAAGATTGCTAAATTTATCTTCAACGAAATACCGAATTTATGGAGAAGTTAATGGCAGATCAGGCACAACAACTAAGAAAGATAGCCTGGGAAAGGAAAAAGAAGGCTAAGTATATTACCGTTTCCAGCGGCAAAGGTGGAGTCGGAAAAACTAATTTCTCAGTAAACTTTGCCTACCTGCTAGCAAAAAACGGAAAAAAAGTCCTCTTGTTTGATGCGGACTTGGGGTTAGCAAATGTTGACATATTACTTAATTTAAGTCCCAAAAATACCATTATTGACTATTTTGAAAAAAATCTCTCTCCAAAAGAGTTAATCACGACTTCAAACTACGGATTTGACGTAATCCCGGCATCAAGCGGTTTTTCAAAGCTTGCTTCTATCTCGGAAGAAGATTTTGAAAAATTAATTGAGATTTTTGTCTATATTGATGAAAAATATGAATATATCATCTTTGATGCAGGTGCAGGTATTTCTGAAAACGTAATGAAGTTTGTTGCGATTTCCGACTACAACATAATTTTAACCCAAGCTGAGCCGACAGCAATAACCGACGCATATGCACTTATCAAAGTGGCCAACAAAGATTACGGCATAAAAGAGATAAACCTTGTAATAAACAGAATAACTGACGAAAAGGCAGCAAACGCACTATTTGACAATTTACAAAAAATAATTGATAAGTTTCTTAAAATAAACATAAATTTTCTTGGTTACCTCAGAGAGGATACTAATATTATTAAATCGGTAAAAAAGCAGCAACCTCTTGCGGTATTTAATCCAAATTCCGTTTATATAAAAGATTTATCAGCAGTTTTGCAAAAGCTAAACGGGATTACCGTTGAAATTCCCAAAAATAACATTAGCTTAAAAGATATATTAAGGAGGCTTGTATCATGACCGGATTATACAAACATTTTGCTTTTCTTGTGGCCTCTATCGCATTTATTGTTTCTTTTTTGTATAAATATATCGTATATTTTGAAATTAATTTTGAATACATTGTAAAAGATTTTATTCTCTTTATAGTAGTTTACATTGTGTCAAAAATTATTTTTGGCTATATTGAAGATATTTTTAATACATACAGGAAGCTTCTGTGACAGGTTATGATAAATATTTAGATAAAATTTCCGCTGAAGACCAAAATACTCTCGCTGAAGAGTTTATCCCTAAAATAAAAAGCTGGGTAATCAGAATCTCCCAAACTTTACCCTCATCGGTAGACCTTGACGAACTTTATTCAGCCGCATGTCTGGGACTGGTTGAAAGCTTTAAACGATTTGATAAGTCAAGAAATGTTGAATTTAAAGCATTTGCTGAAAGAAGGATTAAAGGGGCAATTTTAGACGCCCTGAGGCAAATGGATGTCTTACCGAGAAACCTTAGAACAAAAGTAAAATCTCTTGAAACAAAGATAGCTGAACTTTCTACTAAATTAGGAAGAAAACCTAACGCAGAAGAGCTTGCAGAATATACTAATATGGAACTTGATGAAGTTTTTAACTTGTTACAAGTTCTTGAAAACAACCAGGTTATTAGTCTAAACAACTCTGTAGGGGATGATAATGAAACAGACCTGGTAGACTTTATAAAAGGAACTTTTCTAAATCCTGAAGAAGCTATTGAAAAAGAAGAGCTTATAGGTTTATTATCAGATGCAATTGACAAGCTTAACGAAAAAGAAAAAGCTGTAATTACATTATATTATTATGAAGAGCTTACAATGAAAGAAATAGGTGAAGTATTAAATATAACCGAATCGAGAACTTCGCAAATACATTCAGCAGCTGTGGCAAAACTGAAAAAAAGATTGAAAGGGGCATTCTATGGCAATTAGACTGCTTGTAGTCGATGATTCCGCTTTTATGAGAAAAGCGATTGAAAACATGTTACAAAAAGCACCTGACATACAAATTGTTGGTTTTGGAAGAAACGGTAAAGAGGCTGTCGAGCTTGCCGAAAAGTTAAGACCTGATGTTATCACCCTTGATATTGAAATGCCTATTATGGATGGACTTGAGGCTCTAAGTCAAATTATGTCAAAATGCCCTACTTCTGTTATTATGGTAAGTTCACTTACTTCCGAAGGGGCTGAAGCCACTATAAAAGCGCTTGAACTTGGTGCAGTTGACTTTCTGACAAAAGATAAGTCATTTGCAAGTTTCGGTGTAATGAAGCTGGAAGATCAAATTATCGAAAAAATTAGACAATTTGCAACGAAAAAACATTTTAGAATACCAACTGCTAAACCGAAACAATCAATACAGCCTAAAACTACATTTACACCTACTGCTGTAAAAGCCGGTAGCGGTAATAAAAGAATAGTAGCTATTGGCACCTCAACGGGTGGTCCCCAGTCTTTGCAAAAGGTTATACCGCTGCTTCCGTCATCATTAAACAAGCCTGTACTGGTTGTCCAACATATGCCACCTAATTTTACAGCTTCACTTGCAAACAGACTAAACACGCTTAGTCAGCTTACAGTTGTTGAAGCTCAAGGGAAAGAAAAGCTTGAACCAAATATAGTTTACATTGCAAAAGGCGGATTTCATCTAAAGATTAAAAAAATTGGGACGAATTATTATACAGATGTGACTAATGAACCATCTAATATGCTGCACATTCCGAGTGTGGATGTTATGGTGGAGTCCGTTGCAGAAAATTTTGGACGGGATGCTTTAGGAGTAATAATGACCGGTATGGGAAGTGACGGATTGAAAGGCTTACAAAAGTTAAAAGGTTTGGGCGGTGCTGTTATAGCTCAAAACCAAGAAACATGCGTAGTTTACGGTATGCCAAGAGCTGTAGTTGAAGCTGGTATTGCAGATGAAGTTGTACCACTTGAATCCATTGCAAATACCATTATCAACTATTGCAAGTAAATTTACATTAAGGAGTCTATGTGGCAGATATTTTAAGCCAAGAAGAAATTGATGCTCTACTATCGACTGTCGCAGTAGACGGCATTGAAGAAAAGCAGGAAGATACTTTAAGCTATGTCCCTAAAAAAGTATCCGTCTACGATTTTAGAAGACCTGACAGGGTCTCAAAAGAACAGTTGCGCTCTATTAGAAACTTACACGATAAATTTGCCAGAAACTTCAGCTCCGTATTTTCAAATTACTTAAGGACAATAACAGATATAAATTTGGTAAGTGTAGACCAAATGACCTATGGTGAATTTCTAATGTCACTACCTGACCCAACAAGCTTTAATGTAATAAGTATGATACCGCTCGAAGGAAATGCCGTTCTTGAAATAAATCCATCTATCGTTTTCCCTATAGTTGATAAGCTATTAGGAGGTCCAGGTCAGCCTTTATATAAAATTCGCGAAATGACATCTTTAGAACAAAATATTATACAAAGTGTTATTGCTCTGATACTTAATGAGCTTGAAGATATATGGAAACAAATTATCCCTAACATCAAATTTAAAAGAGAAATAAGTGAAAACAGTCCTCAAGTTGTCCAAATTGTTGCTCAAAACGAAGTGGTCGTACTTGTAGTATTTGAGGTGAAATTCGGAGAAGTTACCGGGATGATAAATTTATGTCTGCCTGCAATTACTTTAGAGCCTATACTTGGTAAAATAAACTCTCAAGATTGGCTTATCGGAGCCAAAAAGATGAAAGGTGGACAGCACGAAAGTAAAATTATTGAGCTATTGCAAGAAATTAAAATTCCTGTCTATGCTGAGCTTGGTAAAACAACCCTGTTAGTTCAAGAAATCCTTGACCTTGCTACTGACGATGTGGTTGTACTTGATAGAAAGTCAAATCAAGATATTAAGGTAAATGTTAACAACTTGGAAAGTTTTCTTGGAGAGCCTGGTATTGTGGGAGTGAAAAAAGGGATAAAAATAAAAAAGATTATTGCGGAGTTAAGCAGTGAAAAATCAATTACAACCGAACAGAGATAGTAACCTTTACAAATTTTTTGACTTATTTGGGGAAGTATTTTCAAACAGTGTAGGCACGATAATAAGTAAGCCTCTAATTTATGAGGTTGCGGATATTTTTGAATCGGATGCTGAAACAGTTGAAAATGAAAGTAAAGGGAAGGCAGGAATATATTTCAGTGATAAAGGAAACAGTGTCAACGGACTGTTAATATTTGATATTAAATTAATAACGGCTTTTGCTGACATTATGCTTATGGGTGAAGGGAACGGGGCAGATGATTTGAATCCTGATTTAATAGATGCAGTAAAAGAGCTTGCATCACAAGGGGTATCAGCGGTAAATGTCCCATTTCAAGAAAAATTTGGGACTAAAATTTCATTTGAAGTTACTAAAGTTGAAAAAATAGAAAAAATAACAATAGATAGTGATTTGTTAGTTCAAAACTATAAAATTTCATACGATAATAATGAAGAGGTTTACCAACTGGTTATTTCAGATTCAATAAAAAATATTTTGGGTAAAGAACAAGAGAATACACAAGATAACGATTTTGATTTTGATGACATGCCCGGATTTGAGGATACCCCTAAAAAATCATCAAATAGCTTTGCGCAGTCTTATGACGGAAATATAGAGATGCTTCTTGATGTTGAAATCCCTGTCAGTGTAAGGATAGGCTCTACAAAAATGTTTTTGAAAGATATTGTGGGGATAGGCCCAGGTAATATTATTGAGCTTGACAACTATGCTGATGAGCCTATAGAGCTATTGGTAAATAACAAGCCGATTGCAAGGGGTGAAGTAGTTATTGTAGACGGATTCTTTGGAATCAGGATAAAAGAGATTATCAGCCGCGAAGAAAGATTAAAAAAATTAAGGGATGCATAAAATTTATATTTAAAATTTGAATATTTTAGTTATAATTAGACAAATACAAGTTTTTCCAAGGAGGAAATAATGGCCTACGACCACAGAATCATTACTGTTGATGATTCATCCACAATGAGACGTATTATAAAAAATACACTTATAAAAATCGGTTTTTCAAATATATTGGAAGCCGGCAACGGTATTGAAGCACTAGAAGTTTTAGCACAAAACAATGTAGACTTAATCATTACTGACTGGAATATGCCTGAGATGGATGGGCTTACTTTTGTAAAAACTTTAAGAGCTAAAGATCAGTACAAGGAGATACCTATTTTAATGGTCACCACAGAAGCTGCAAAAGAGGATATACTCACAGCTCTTAAAAGCGGAGTCAATAACTACGTGGTTAAGCCTTTCACTCCCGATATTTTACAGGAGAAAGTGTTTAAGCTCTTGGGACTTTAATTATGGCTGAAGAGTTAAAGGATATTGGCGAACTTATTGAAATAGCCAAAAAGATTAACAGTGGCGAATACGATATAACAAATATTTCTATTAGCCCTGAAAGTGAGCTTTTTGAAATAGCAAAATATTTTAGCGATGCTGTTAAAACACTTTCTGAAGTAAGCAATACAGTGGAAGACTCTTTTGATGATTTACCATTATTTGAAAAAGTACTAACAGAAGTTATAAATGATACAAAAAAAGCTTCTGAAGAAATTTTAAATCTGTCTGATAATATTAATTTTATCATAGATGAAGTAAAAGAAAACATTAAGCTTTTAAAAGATTATGTCCATTCAGGGGATTTTGAACATGCCCTTGGAGTTATTGATAGAATATTAGACAAGACAATTGAAGGGCAAGATGTATCTTTTGATATGATTGCCTCTTTAGAATTTCAGGACATCTCCAAACAAAAGATTGACAAGCTTATAAGAATAATAAAAGTCTTGGAAAGAAAAATAGGTGAGCTTGTTATTAAACTTGGATTAAAAGATAATAAAATAGATGTTGATACTCTAAACAGAGCCGGAAATATAGATGAAATCCTAAATGATCAAGATATAGTTGACGCTCTTTTGAAAGAGTTTGGCAATTAAAGGGGGCAAATATGAGCTTTGATGACATGCAAGATCTGGTTAACGACTTTATTGTCGAATCAGAAGAACTTATAGAAAAATTAGACCAAGACCTTGTGGAACTTGAACATAGAAAAAATGATCTTGATTTGCTAAATGGAATCTTCAGATGCGCTCATACTATCAAAGGTTCATCTTCATTTTTGGGCTTTGACAAAATGGCAACCGTTACTCACCACGCCGAAGAGATCTTAAATAAGCTTCGTAAAGGTGAAATGGCTGTAACAAAAGAGATAATGGATGTCTTGCTTGAATTTGTCGATGTAGTCAAACAGCTAATGGATGATATAAAAAATAATTCCGATACAGCGTCAATAGATGAAACCGTAAAAAAATTAAAGTTAGCTAATGAGGGGAAACTTGTTGCCCCCTCTTCAGTAAAAACTCAAGAGCAGCCTGGTAAAACTAAAGAGTCTAAAAAAAATGTAAACAAGCCTTCACAAATTAAAAAGGTCACAAAGGCGATAGAGCAAACCATCAGGGTTGATGTTTCAAGACTTGACTCCCTTATGAATCTGGTTGGTGAGCTTGTTTTAAGTAGAAACAGAATCACACAGCTTGCGGTGGAGCTTGAGAAAAAATATGAAGGTGATTTTATAATCGAGCAGCTTGCCGAAACTACTTCACAGATTGGACTAATCACTACTGAGCTACAGCTTGCGGTTATGAAAACCAGGATGGTGCCGATTGGGAAAGTGTTTAATAAATTCCCAAGAATGGTAAGGGACCTATGCAGAGATTTAAATAAAGAGATAGATCTTGTCATTGCCGGAGAGGATACCGAGCTTGATAAATCAGTAGTTGAAGAGATTGGTGACCCTTTAATACATATGATTAGAAACGCCGTTGACCATGGGGTTGAATCACCTGAGGAAAGGGTTAAAAAGGGCAAACCTAAAAAGGGGACTGTATGGCTTAATGCTTACCACGAAGGTAATCACATAGTAATTGAAATAAAAGATGACGGAAAAGGGATTGACCCTGAAAAAATAAAGCAAAAGGCTATTGAAAAAGATGTTATTACCCCTGATGAGGCAAAAAATCTCAACAAAGAAGAGGTTTTAGGGTTAATATTCAAACCAGGATTTTCCACTGCCGAAAAGGTTACAGGTGTTTCAGGTCGTGGCGTTGGGATGGATGTCGTAAAAACAAACATTGAAAAACTCAATGGTATAATAACCATTGAGTCTGAAATAAACAAAGGCTCTACTTTCAAATTAAAATTACCTCTTACACTAGCCATTATTCAGGCTCTTTTGGTAGAGGTATCAGGTGAAGTTTTCGCAATCCCTCTTGTGTCAGTAATTGAAACTGTTAAGATTAATGACAACGAAATACATAGTTTTGAAGGGCGAGAAGTTTTGAAGCTCAGAGACTCTGTCTTATCCCTTATAAGGCTTGATGAAGTATTTCAGCTTGAAGGCTCTTTTTCACAAGATATGTATGTGGTAGTAGTCGCTTTGGCAGAAAAGAGGATTGGCCTTATTGTTGACAGACTCGTAGGGCAGGAAGAAATAGTTATTAAGTCTTTAGGTGAATACTTGGGAGGCAATGTCGGTATCGCCGGAGCAACCATTATGGGGGACGGCAAGGTGAGGCTTATAGTAGATGTCTCTGGAGTAATGGAAATAGCCACAAAGATGCCACGAAGAAGCAAAAGAAAAAGTATGAAGAATTTATACAAGAATAGCAATAATATAAAAGCTCTTATTGTTGATGACTCAGCTACAGACAGAAAAATTATGAAACGTTTGCTAACCTCTACCGGTTGGATTGATACCGTGGAAGTTTCAAACCCTAATGATGCTATGCATGCCGCACAAAAGGTCGATATTGATCTATTGATTACAGATATCGTAATGCCTGATATGGACGGTTTTGAACTTGCAAGGACACTTAGAGAAAAAGGGTTTGAAAAGCCAATTATTGCTGTTTCTTCAAGAGGTGAAGCAGGAAATATGCAAAAGGCAAAATTGTCAGGAATTGATGCATTTTTAGTTAAGCCGATTAACTTAGATGAAATGGTTGCTAAGATTAACAGCCTTGTGCAAAAGACTAACGTTTAGTTTTTTGCTTATATGTTTATTTTGTAAACACACTTACGCTTATGTGTATGTGTATGAGGTTGCAACTGATAGCAGGAGGTTTTTGACATCATCCATTAAAGACCCTGTGACATTTTTATATCTAAACGGGGGGAAGGATGTCATTGTAAACCTTAAAGTAGTAAAAATTTATGCCGATAATAATATAAAAAGGGCTGTTGAGGATTTTAACCTTGATAAATACAATAAAAAAGAATTGTTACCAAAAAAGTATCCTATTAATAACAATCCTGCTCCTTATATTTGGTGGAGATAGTCTGGCGCAAAACAAGAAAAATATATATGAAGTTTATGTGGAAAAAGCACCTAAAGGGGTTAAGACAACTTTTCATGTATGGGCGTATACCGAAGATGAGGCAAAAGAGCACCTTTCTCTAAATGGGTGGAAAATCTTAAATGTAAAAAAGTTTAACCCGCCTGCGCTCAATGAGGAATCAAAAAATAACACTAACAACATCGATAACAGCAATAGCATGCTTCAAGGCACTGAGGATGCTACTTCTCACAACATGTCACAAAATTTTAACACTAACTTTAAAAACATAAATTTTGTCGCTGACATTTACTTTGAATCAGGAAAATACAACACTGATTTTTCAAAATTTGATAATTTAACTTTTTCAAATAACAAGATTTATCTCATTTACGGCTATACGGACAGTCTTCCTGTAAAACCAAATGATTATTTTAAAACAAATTATGAGCTGTCTATACTACGTGCTCTTGAAGTGAAAAAATATTTAATTGAAAAAAAAGGGCTCAAAGATGAAAACCTGAAAATAGCGGGTTTTGGAGAATTTTATCCAAAAAAAGACAACACATTTAATGGAAGTCCTGTTAACAGACGGGTGGAAATTTATGAATACAAATGAAACCTTGGATTTTGAAAAATTTTATAATATCGGAATATCTGACTTTTATGAGCTTGCTGCATCCATTATGGATGACTTTAATTTTATTTTTCATAGAAATATAAAAGAATTACCTGAAAAAAGAAGGGTTGAGCTCTGGCTGTCCAAAAAAAATGAATCCGACAAAGCTCTGGTGTGGATAGAGATAACCAATTCAGGCTCAGATATTTCCAAAGATGTACCAATAGAAGTCTTAAGAGCAATGAACGATGAAAATCTGACAAAGCTTTTTTTCTTCACAAATGGTGGTATATCGGAAGATAATCTTGATATCCTGGACGGAAAAAATCATTTTATATTTACTCCATCTGAAATTATAGAGACTGTCAGCGTAATTAAGACAAAATCGGAAAACAAAGAAACCAGGGTAAAAAGAAAAAAGGTAAAAGTCCCGAGCGGATTTATATTAATTAAAAATTATCTGGAATCACATAAACAGGAAATAAAACATATTGTTTTAAAATTGGAACATATCTCCTCTTATGCTAATAAAACGCTGATTAAAGTAGAACAAACACTAAAAACCCTGGATTCTATCGAAGATATTAACAAAATCTCAGTAGAAGAAAGGGATAAATTGAAAAAACTTCAATATGCACTTTTGCCGGAGCTTGTTAAGATTTCGTCTGTTCAGCTTCCCCCTGAAGTCGACCAAGCAAAAGAGATTCTTTTTGATACCCTCAAAAATTGTATACTTTATATTGGTGCTTTGGCAGAATATGAAGCGGAAGAGGATGTAGAAAAATATAAAAATAATCTGATAACAAATCTTGATAATTTAAAACAAATAGATGAAATTGTAGATAATTATAAAAAAAGACAGATAAAAAATACTTATATAAGCTCAACAAAACTAATAGCTATTTCTATTATCATTATCCTGGTTGCTGCTATAATATACTTTAACATAAGGTGAAAAATGGATAGTTGTAGAGAGATACTCAATTTTATTGAAAATATAGTTATAGAAATTGACAGTAACTATAAAATACAATACGCAAACTATCCTGTAAAATCGCTCACTGGAAAAACTTCAGAGCAGTTATTAGGGAAAAAATGTTACTCTACCCTTTTCGGTCTAACAAACCCATGCGAAAATTGCCAACTTAAAGATTTGATTGACAATAAACTTCCTAAAATGATTACTCACGATGTATTGACACATAGAGGATTCAGAAAAATATATTCTGCTCAATTTAGTAAAACTACCACGAATAGCTATATAGAAATTTTAAATGACATAACTGAAAACAAAAAAATGATGGATAAATTAAATCATCACCTTAAAGAGCTCAAAGCAAAAAATGTGATGCTAAACCTTCAAAAAAGGGAAACCGAAAAGAAGCGAATATTTCTTGAAAAGATTCTTAACAGCACTGAAGAAGGATTGATGGTTATTGACAATAATTTTAACGTAATCACAAGCAATTATAAAATTAAAACATTAACTAAATATAAAGATAAAAATATTGAAAAATGTTATAATATTTACGGTTTTAATAACCAATGCCCCGAATGCCCTTTCAAAGATAAAAAAACAGTTAAGTCTGCAAGAAAAATTAAAGATAAGCATTTAACAGTAAATTTTAACCTTTTTGATGAATATGTTGTAGAGAGTGTAAGAGATACCACAAAAGAGATATATTTGCTTGATGAGATTAAAAAGCAGCAAATTGATTTAAAAGAGAAACAACATCAGATGAAAATCCTTAATGAAGACTTACTAAAAATGAATGCCAAACTGCAGGAAGCTCAAAAACTTATTGATGATGAATTAAGACAAGTCGGTGAAATACAGACAAGTCTTTTACCGGAAAAATTACCTGACATAGAAGGATTTGACTTTGGTGCATTCTATACACCTGCAGAGCAAGCTGGCGGTGACTATTACGATTGTATAAAAATGAGCAATGGCTATTACGGGTTTACGGTAGCTGATGTATCAGGACATGGAATACCTGCGGCAGTTATAATGGCAATCACAAGAGCAATAATGAGATCATACACCTATGATGTCATTTCCTCTTCCGAAGCCCTTGCTATGGTTAATGAAATACTTTGTGATAATATTTATACCACTGACTTTGTTACAATGTTTTACCTTGTAATGAACTCAAATACCTCCGAGTGCAATTTTGCCAGTGCAGGTCATAATCCATTACTATTTTTTGATAAAAGTGAAATGACTGTTAAAAGACTTACTGCATCCGGACTCTTCTTGGGAACATTTGAAGATGTAGAGTATGAAGAGGGGAATGTCAAAATCGATACCGGTGATATCCTTTTTATGTACACCGACGGCCTGGTAGAGGCTATGAACAAATCAAGTGAACAATATGGCTACGATAGATTAATTTCTAAGTTAATTATGTTTCAAAATGAAAAATGCTGTGTTATAATAGATAATATAATGAAAGATTTAAAAGAATTCACTGAAGGCAGACCCTTCGATGATGATATTACTATATTTGTTATAAAAAAGGAGGATTAAATGTTTGATATCCAAGAAAAGAATGGAAAAACTGTTGTTTATTTGAAGGGTGAAATCAATGCACAATCTGGGTTGGAACTAAAAAACAAGGTTTTAGGAGTTTTCAAAACAAAAGATTTCGCTGCTCTCTCTTTTAAAGGGGTCGTCTATATGAACAGCTCTGGATTAAGAGAAATTATCGATTTATTAAAACAAAGCAGAAAAGATAAAAAAGAGCTTGCACTTTGCGAAATGTCAAAAGATATCAGGGATATGTTCGCATTTACTGGACTTGATAAAGTTTTTAAAATTCACGATAGCGAGTCTGCTGCATTGGGGTAAACAATGAATATTTCATTTAAAAAAGAGTCAGGTAAACTAAAAATTTTAATGACTCAAGAGCCTGATACTAAAGATTTTGAGTCTTTAGCTAATATTTATAATGAAAATAAGCCTGTTAAGGAAGTTATCCTTGACCTGAAAAACTGTTTCTACATACAAAGTAAAGACCTGGCTCAACTTATTGCTTTTAAAAAAGTTCTAATGAAAGATGATGTCAGGCTAGTTTTGACAAACGTTATGGAAAGTGTTTTACAAATACTTGAAATAACTAACCTTTTATCTCAATTTCAAATAGAAAGAGATTACTCATCTTATAGCAGTGATGAACTGATTGAATCTTTTTTCAATCCTGAGATTGCAGATGAAGTTTCAGATTTTATTGCACAAAACTATAACGAAGATTTCAAGAATAAGCTTTTTGAAGCACTAAAGACTGACGACCCGGTAATATTGGAGTATGCACTAATTACACTCGGAAAAGTGCATGAAGAAGCTGTGGAAAAACTTATCCCTGAGTTTATGAACTTTGAGGTCGCAAATGTTCAAAAAGCCTCCATTTTGGTCGCCGGATGGCTCGGGCTTGATGATTTGAAAGATAAGATTTATGAATATCTTAAAAGTGAATTTATCGATGTCGCAGAAGCTGCTGCTGCATCAATATCACTTTTAAGTGATGATAATGATGCTGATAAGCTAAAAGAGCTTTTACTAAGTCCTGATGAAAGACTTAGAAAAATTGCTGCTAAATCTCTGTCACTTATCAATGATGACAAATCATTTGGTTACCTGTTAGAGGCCATCAAAAAAGAAAAAAATCCTGCTGTAAAAAGCATAATGGTCAAGTGTCTTTCATTTTTTAATAAAATTGAAGTGGCAGACATTTTAATAGACTTGCTTAAAGATGTATCAGAAGAGATAAGGGAATCTGCTGCAGCATCATTGTCAAGAATCAACGCCACCGATAAAGTTGATAAAATAATGGAATATACCAACGATAAAGATGAAATGGTATCATTTTTTGCAATAAAAACACTTGGCAATATTTGTAGAGATTTCAAATGTGCCGATAAATTAATGCATCTGTATCCTGGCTCAACCACAAGGGTTAAGGTGGCTATTTTAGAAGCTCTGGGCAAGATTGGTGCAGATGTAATCGATTTTTTATACCAACTTCTTGAAGAGGAGAATGAAGATTTAAGAAAAGAATCATTAAACTCACTCTACCTTCTAAACAAAGAGATGGCTATTAGTGCAGCAAAAGAGATGTTATTGAAAGACGATAGCTGGATTGTTAGGTTTAAGGCTGCAGAAATACTTGAAACTTTATCTTTGAGTGAAACTGCAAATATCTTTAAACAGGCTCTTGAGAAAGAAACTAACAGATACGTAAAAGATAAACTTGCAGGGTTGGTTGGTGAGTTATGATTGGGGCAGGCACTATAAAACTGAAAGATGATGAGTTTGCCGAGCTTTCAGATATAATTTACAAACACTCTGGAATTACGTTTAGCGCTACAAAGAAATATCTTCTTGAAAACAGACTCTCAAGAAGGATACAAGAGCTTAATTTTAACTCATTCAAAGATTATATCTACTATCTCAAGTATGATATTAAAAAAATGCAGGAAATGATAACCCTGTTAAACCTTGTTACAATTAATGAAACCTATTTCCTTAGGGAAAGACCGCAAATGGATTATCTTGTAAATAAAGTGATTCCTGAGCTTATTTCCAATGGAAAGAGAAGTATTAAGATATGGTCTGCAGCATCATCAACAGGTGAGGAGCCATATTCTATTGCAATCTTACTAAAAGAATCGGGGCTTCTTGGAAAAATAAGGGTTGATATTTTTGCATCCGATATCAATACTGAAGTCCTTGAAACTGCCAAAAAAGGTGAATATCGGACGGTTTCTTTCAGAGGGGTACCACCAGCCATAATCAATAAATATTTTGAGAAAGATGGCTTTATCTACAAACTTTCTCCCGAAATAAAGAGTATGGTAACCTTTTTTAAAGCAAATCTTGTAGAAAGGATGGCTTCATCAAGAGTTGGCACTGCGGATGTTATTTTTTGTAGGAATGTGCTCATATATTTTGATATACCTGCCAAGCAAAAGGTTATGGAAATGTTTTACAGTACACTTGCACCAAACGGATTTTTATTTTTAGGTCATTCAGAAACATTAAACAAAATTACCGACAAATTTAAAATGTTAAACTTTGGCGGTGGAATTGTTTACATAAAGGAGTAAAAATGGGATAGGCCCAATTGATTTACAACATGTTGTTGGTAAAATAAGTATTGTTGAAAAAGTTCAGGATGTAATGGACAAGAATGTTTTCAACAAACAACAGATTTTGACCAATGAAGTTGGGGTTAAACTAAAACAAGAAAACGAGGTTGTAGTCCAAACCGAACATGCTCAGACAAAAACCATAGACAAAAAGGAAAAGAAAGATTCTTATAAGCAAAAAAATAAAGATGGCAAGAAAGACAAAAACTACAAAAGAAAAAAATTTGTCGAAGAGGAGCATGGACAAATAATCGACTTTAAAGGATAGCTTATGATAGTAATAAAAATAAGAGCACTTTACGAAAATGATATCAAAACTCATTACGGCAACATAATCAAAATTGGAAATAATGAAATTGTTGTTAACATCAAAACAAAAGAGATAGATGAAAATTTTATTAGAGTTTGGGCAACATTCTCTGAAAACAATCAGCTCAATATCTTTGAAGTTGAGAATGTAAAGCTCGACAACAATACCTTGACATTAAAGGGGCTTAAAAAAGTAGATTTTGACTCCGAAAGAGAATACAACAGGATAGATTATAAAGGTATATTTAAGATAAAAAAGGTTGAACCGGGTGAAAAGCGTAAGTATGTAATCCTATCTGAAAATAATACATTCGCATCCAAAAGCTCTCTTGCCCAAAAGGTAAAAAATGTTATTCCAAATGAAAGTCTTAATAATCAGCTTGTCCTTAAATTTTTACTCGAAATGAACAACAAGCTTGATGATATTATTACTCTGCTCAAAGATAACGAAATCTCGACAGACCTAATATCGGTGAATGCAGTTGATATCAGCGGCGGCGGTCTAAGCTTTTTTTCAAAAGAGATTTTTAATGAAAATGACACAATTTACCTTGAAGGTGAAATCGCCGAATCTTATTATAAAATCAAGCTGTCTGTTTTATGCAAAATCGTAAGCATAATAAAAACACCAAAAGGCTTTATTTATGGGGCAAATTACGATAACATTGACAGAGAGATAAGGGAAGAAATCGTAAAATTTATTTTTGAAAAAGAGAGAGAGTTGATAAAAGGGTCGAAAAACAGATGAATCTTTCCCTATTTTTAATTCTGCTCTTTTTACTTGTAGGGATAAACTACTTAATTATTTTTTACTTAATATCAAAGATTAACAGGCTCAATAAATTTATTTATAAAAATAATCTTAACGAATTGCCTCTGATAATTGAGCAGTTGAAAGAATTAATTATTGAGAGCGAGCGTGTTTCCGAAAATCTTGATACGGAAATCACAAGAAAGGAAAACTTACTTGAAGATTTGAGTGTATTAGTTGATGAAAAACTTAATAAATATGCCTCAATAACAAGCACAAACAAGGAAGAAAAAAAATTAAGTGAAAAGATAAAAGATTTATACAACAAAGGATTAAGTCCTATTGAGATTGCTAAGG
This sequence comes from Deferrivibrio essentukiensis, assembly GCF_020480685.1. Classification (NCBI taxonomy): domain Bacteria; kingdom Pseudomonadati; phylum Deferribacterota; class Deferribacteres; order Deferribacterales; family Deferrivibrionaceae; genus Deferrivibrio; species Deferrivibrio essentukiensis. Next base: position 18,259 of record NZ_JAJAFU010000010.1, on the reverse strand, counting down.
AGCTTTGTGTATCAGTTACTGAAGTCAATCTCGTTATAAAAATGAAACAATGAACACTATAAATAATATAAACAACTTAACTTTAAATCTTAAAAATTCCGATTTAAATTTAAAGATAGGGGATAAGGTAGCAATCAATGTCCTCAAAGCCATTTCCAAAGACCTTTTTCTCATTAATATAAAAGGAAAACTTTTAAATGCTGCTTTTAAAAGCCAGCCTACCCTTTCAAGATATTTTGGGGAAGTAGCCTCCACTGAACCTTTTTTGGAAATAAAGTTATTAAATCAAGAAACGGAAAGTTTAAATGTTTTGAAAAAGTTCCTCGTTAATTTTGATAAAAACCTTATAAAAAATACACTTTTCAAATTTGATGGCAACGATTTGAAAAGCTTAAATAAAGAAGAGTTTAAAAAACTTATCAAAAACTCGGGGCTTAATTTTGAGGCAAAATTGCTGCATGATGAAAATATTGATGATGATTTAAAAACTGTAGCCTATAAAGCAGGTGACGCACAAACAGTTGACAGCATAACAAAACTGCAAGTAACAACAATTTTAAATCAGGCACTCTTTTATACCTTCTCAGCCAAAGATTTTGACATTAAGGACGGAGAAATAATCTTTAAAAAAGGAGAAAAATCTAACTCCATTTACATTAAGGCTAACTTTTCCGAGTTAAAAGATGTCGTAATATTTTTGACAGAAACAAAAGGAACTATTTTCGGCACGGTGAAAACTTCAATAGATATATCAAGTTTTGTTAACGCATTAAATTTGCCGGGCCTTAAGTTAAAATGGGAAAAACTCAATGACGCCGATGTTACAAAATTTGACATATTCAAATCAGCTCTTTCAAGGATTGGAAATCTTCAAATATATGCTTAAGTTATAAATATTGATAACTTTCAACCTCAAATATTTTGTTGATTTATGCCCCAAATATGTTAAATATTTTTTAATCTTTTAAGGAGGATGAGATGCATAAGATATATTTAGACGCAAAAGAGATGCCTACGCAATGGTATAATATTCTGGCTGACTTGCCCACACCGATGGAGCCACCTATCAGCCCTTTTACGGGTAAGCCCGTAACTCTTGACGAACTGAAAGCAATTTTCCCGCCTGCATTAATCGAACAGGAAATGTCTTCGGAAAGGTGGATAGATATTCCTGAAAAAGTACTTGATATACTCTCAATCTGGAGACCAACCCCACTAATTAGAGCAAAGAGGCTCGAAGAGGCATTGGGTACACCAGCAAAAATATATTTCAAGTATGAAGGTGTATCCCCAGCAGGAAGCCACAAACCAAACACAGCGGTTGCTCAGGCCTATTACAATAAAATTTCAGGAATTAACAGACTTACTACTGAAACGGGCGCCGGCCAATGGGGGAGCGCACTGTCTGTTGCCTGTAAAATGTTTGATATGAGTTGCCGTGTTTACATGGTAAAAGTAAGTTTTCACCAAAAACCATACAGAAAGTCATTTATGCATATGTTTGGTGCGGAAGTAATCCCAAGTCCGTCTGAGTTTACCAATTCAGGCCGTGCCATTTTGGAAAAAAATCCAAATTCAAACGGAAGTCTTGGTATTGCAATCAGTGAAGCCGTGGAAGAGGCTGCCGGAAGAGAAGATACAAACTATGCTCTTGGAAGTGTACTAAACCATGTGCTTCTTCATCAAACAGTTATAGGACTTGAGGCTAAGAAACAGCTTGAAAAAGTCGGCGATTATCCCGACAAAGTATTTGCCTCTTGCGGTGGCGGCTCAAATTTTGGTGGGATTGCATTCCCATTTGTCAGAGATAAAATTGTAGAAGATAAAAACGTAGAATGTGTGGCTGTTGAGCCAGCAAGCTGCCCTACCCTTACAAAAGGCGTATTTGCTTATGATTACGGTGATGTAGCTAAATTGACACCTATTATGAAAATGTTTACTTTAGGTCATGATTTTGAACCACCTGCTATCCATGCAGGAGGCCTTAGATATCACGGAGATTCACCTATTGTTAGCAAACTTTATAAAGATGGGCTTATAAATGCCGAAAGCGTATTGCAATCTGAAGTATTTCAATATGGGATGTTATTTGCTCAGACAGAAGGGATAGTCCCCGCTCCGGAATCTTCACACGCAATTGCTGCTACTGTAAAAGAAGCCTTAAAATGTAAAGAGGAAGGGAAAGAAAAAACACTCCTGTTTTGCTTGAGCGGTCATGGTTTCTTTGATATGGGAAGTTATGACGCTTACCTTGACGGCAAACTGGTTGACTTTGAATATCCTGAAGAAGAGATTAAAAAATCTATGGAAAATCTCCCAAAGATTTAACAAAAGGCCTCCAAAAGAGGCCTTTTTTATTCTACCGTAACACTTTTTGCAAGGTTTCTCGGCTGGTCTACATCAAGACCAAGCTCTGCCGAAATATGATAAGCAAGCAGCTGAATAACAATAGAGTTTAAAAACACCGAAAGCTCTTCAACGGCTGCAGGCAATTTAATGCAATACTCGGTAAACTTTTCTACATCCTTATTCCCCTCTGTGACAGTTGCAATTACAATTCCGTCCCTTGCCTTTACCTCTTGAATATTTGCAAGGACTTTATCATAAACCTTAGAATCAGTAGCAATTATGAATACCGGCATATTTTTATCAATTAAGGCAATAGGTCCATGCTTCATCTCACCTGCCGGATAACCCTCCGCATGAATATAACTAATCTCCTTTAGTTTTAAAGCACCTTCGAGTGCAATTGGGTAGTTTACATTTCTGCCAAGATATAAAAAGCTTGGGAAACTTTTGAAATCCTTTGCCATCTCTTCAATATGGCTATCAAGCTTTAATGCCTCTTCCATCTTTTCAGGCAATTTCACAATCTCAGTTAAAATATTTCTTATTTCTACATGATTTAGAGTTTGTTTTTCCTGAGCAAAATATAAGGCAAGCATAAGAAGAGCAATGACTTGGGTGGTAAAAGCTTTAGTAGAAGCTACACCGATTTCTGGCCCGGCGTGCGTGAAAAATGTCGCGTCTGACTCTCTTGGAATTGTTGACCCAATTACGTTACAAATCGATAAGATGCCAGCCCCTCTACTTTTAGCTAACCTCATAGCGGCAATCGTATCGGCTGTTTCCCCTGATTGACTTATTGCGATAAATAAAGTTTCTTCATCAATTATAGTATCTCTATACCTGTATTCGGATGCAATATCCACTTCAACAGGAATTTTAGCGAATTTTTCAATATAAAATTTACCGACAAGACCGGCATGCCAACTAGTCCCACACGCTACAATATTAACCCTTCTATATTTTTTAATATCTATACTTTTTAACTCATCTAAAAGAAGCTCACCATTTTCAAGTGAATACTTCCCTCTAATTGTATCAATTATGGCTCTTGGCTGCTCAAAGATTTCTTTTTGCATAAAGTGTCGGTAACCAGCCTTTTCAGCCATTACAGGGTTAATATCTACAATTTTGACTTCTCTATCAGTCTTTTTCCCCTCAAAATCATAACATGTCACAGAATTTTTTGTAAGTATGGCTATGTCATTCTCTTCAAGAAAGATAAATTTGTTTGTGTAACTGATAAGTGCAGGAATATCACTTGCTGCAAAATTTTCCCCGTCAGAAATGCCTATAACCAATGGGCTGTCATGCCTTGCCAAAATAATTTTATCCGGCTCATTGACCGAAATTACTGCCAAAGCAAATGAGCCTTTAATTTGTTTGACAGACACCTTTACAGCTTCAAATATGTCATCTTTGTAATTTGAATGAATAAGGTGAGCTATTACTTCTGTATCCGTTTCAGATTCAAATTTATACCCTTTATCAGCCAAATTCCTCTTTATATCAAGGTAATTTTCTATAATTCCGTTGTGGACGAGTGATATACCAAATGAAGAATGGGGATGAGCATTTTCATAGGAAGGTTTACCGTGAGTTGCCCATCTTGTATGACCAATTCCAATATTTGAAACCGGTTTTTTTTCATCTAACATATTCTTTAGATTAATAAGTTTGCCTACACTTCTATAAACATCAATTTTATCCTTATTAATTACTGCAATCCCGGCAGAATCATACCCTCTATATTCAAGCTTTGTCAGACCATCTATCAAAACATTAGGAGCATTTTTAGAGCCAATATACGCAACAATTCCGCACATTATTCACCCCTCATCTTCATCTTTTTAGCACGCCATTTTTCCACCCAACCTTCGATATTCTTTTGCTCAGCCCTTGTCACAGCCAATGCTCCGTCAGGAACATCCTTAGTAATAGTAGAGCCAGCTCCAATCAATGAGTTTGAGCCTATTTTAACAGGTGCCACAAATTGGACATCACTACCAACAAATACATTATCTCCGATAATTGTTTTATGCTTGGAAATACCATCGTAATTACAAGTAATTGTACCACAACCTACATTTACATTTTCACCAATTTCACAATCTCCAAGATATGTCAGGTGACTTGCTTTAGAGCCCTTTCCAATCAAGGCTTTTTTTGTTTCCACAAAATTACCTATTTTGTTTTCTCCAAGAAGTTTTGTCCCGGGCCTTAATTGTGCCATAGGTCCTACCGAAGATTTTGCCCCGACAAATGATTCAGTTATAAAGGAATTATCCTTAATCTCCACATCATCCTCTATTACCGAATCGACAATATGAACACCCGGATAAATCTTACATCTTAGGCCTATCTCAGTTTTACCAAACAGATACACATTTGGATATATTACCGTATCAATACCTATTTTAACATCTTCATCAATATAGCAATTTTCAAAATCCAGTATTTGTACGCCGTTTTTCATATGCTCTATCGCCATTCTTTTCCAAATCACCTTTGATGCGACAGATAATTGATATTTATCATTAATCCCTATAAACTCCTGCTCATCGTCAGCCATATATACATCAGCCCCGCTTTTGACTATATCTGTAAGATAATATTCCCCTTGAGCATTTTCATTTGTAAGCATGCTTAATCTTTCAAGTAGTATTTTGGAATTTACGAGGTAAACACCTGTATTGATTTCATTTACTTTTTTCTCATTGTCGTTGGAATCCTTTTCTTCTACAATCTTTAAGACCTTTTTATCCGCCCCGCGAATAACTCTTCCATAACCTGTCGGATTTTGAACCTTAACAGAAATAAAACTAACTTTGCTACCTTTGGCTGAATCAATAAACTTAACCAAAGTTTCATGTTTAACAAGCGGCATATCGCCACACAATACCAAAATATTTTGCTCTTTACCTTCTATTTTATCTCTTGCACACATTAGAGCGTGCCCTGTCCCTTTTTGCTCGGTTTGCTCAACAAAAACAACACCTTTATCTTTTAAATGGGCTCTTACAAGCTCACTCTGATTACCTACGATTACAACTATCTCTTCCGGGTTTAGTTTTTTTGCTTCATCCACTACATAATCAATCATAGGTTTTCCGGCAACTTCAAATAGTACTTTAGGCTTCTCAGACTTCATTCTTGTCCCTTTTCCTGCGGCAAGGATAACTACTTTAAGACTCATATTCACCTCTTGTTAAAAATTTCTTCGATTTTTTTAAATCTGTAATCAAAAATGCTCTTTAGCCTCTTAGCAATTAACATTTTATCCAAAAAATTAAAAGTAACAATATAATGAACCTCATCGCTCATTAAAGTCGAGCCATCATCAAGCTCTTTAAAAAAATGTTTATGATGCCAAAATTTATACGGTCCAAATCGTTGTTCATCAACAAAAAAATAAGGCTTATTTACATAAGTAATCTCAGTAATCCATTTAAATGGGATATTTAATATTGGAGAAACTTTATATTCTATAATTAATCCCTCATACATATCATCCGGCACCACTGAAATAATTTCAAAATTAAGCCAATCTGGGGTAATTACCGGCAGGTTGGAAGGGGATGAAAAATAATCCCAAACCTCATTAATTCCTGCATTAATTTTTTGCTCTCTATACAGTCTATTTAGCTTCAAGCCTTTTTTCCCATTCGTAAGCTGTTTTACATATCAGCTCCAAGTCATTATATTTAGGGTTAAATTTTAATTTACTAACAATCTTTTTATTATCTGCCACAAGCTCAGCCGGATCCCCTGCCCTTCTACCAGTAATTTCTACTTTAAAATTAACCCCCGTAACCTTTTTCATAGTGTTTAATACTTCAAGGACAGAATAACCCCTTGAATAACCACAATTAAATATATCGCTATCATTATCATCAAGATAATCAAGTGCAAGCAGATGTGCTGAAGCCAAATCATCTACATGAATATAATCTCTGATGCAGCTGCCATCCGGCGTATCATAATCTGTTCCAAAAACCAAAATTTTATCCCTCTTACCTGTCGCTGCTTCTGCCGCAACTTTAATCAAGTGGGTAGCATCTTTTGTGGATTGGCCTATTCGCCCTCCCACATCAGCCCCCGCAACATTAAAATATCTTAAAATAACATACTTGAAACCTTTATGTGCATAAGATGCATCCTTAAGGATATTTTCGCTCATTAATTTACTCATTCCGTATGGATTGATAGGGACTGTAGGGCATTCTTCGTTGATAGGGATATATTTTTTATCAGGCTCACCGTAAGTGGCGGCAGTTGAAGAAAATATAAATTTTTTAACTCCACTTTCTACTGCACATTTTATAAGATTTGCAGTATTGGCGGTATTGTTTAGGTAATATTTTAAAGGGTTTACCACACTTTCAGGTACAATAAGGCTTGCAGCAAAATGAATAATTGCGTCAAACTGTTCTTTTTTCATAAAGTCTGCAACAAAATCCCAGTCAGAAAGGTCTGCCTCCACAAATCTTCCGTAAAGTATAGACTCCCTAAATCCTGTCACAAGATTATCAAGGACTACAATCTCATGTTTGGTATAATCTCCAAGCTGTTTTACCACATGACTGCCAATATATCCTGCTCCGCCCGTTACCAAAATTTTCACACCTACCCCCTTGGCTTTACTAAATGTTTATCAATAATTATCTTTGTTGAAGAATTTGCCACATTTAACAAAATAGCAACCCTCTCTTGAGAGCTTAATGAATATAAATACTGTGCTGACAGCCCCTTAAAAGGCCCATCTATTATCTCAAGCTGCTCACCCTTTTCAAACTTTTTGTCATTTTCAAAAAAGATATAACCATCTTCATTTTCAGCACTTTTTAAAGAATCAATAAAATTCTCATCTATTACAGAATAGTCCCCTTTGTAGTTGCCCAATATTTTTTTTACACCCCTCGTAAAGCGAACAAGAGACAACTTTTCCTCATCTATTTTCAAAAAGAAATAACAAGGGAAAAGGTCTTGATATTTCTCTACCTTTTTACCATTAATGACTTTAACATATTTTAGCTTCGGAGAATAAATTTCGTATTCACCATTAAGTCTGCTCAAATGAATTGCTACTACTTTGAAACAATTAGGTTTATAATAAATACAGTACCAATTCATTTATTAACCCTTATGACAATTCTTACAGGTATCAAGGTCAGCATGGTATCCATCTTTTGGCCACTCATTATGACAATCAAAACATCTGTCTCCACAGCCGTTGTCATTTGAAGGGACAATAGAAATATTTTTTGCAGGGTCGTGACACTTTATACATGATTCCAGTGAGCGGTGCTCGGCAGAGCCTTTTAATACCGGATGGCAAGTCATACAATCACCTGCGCAACCGGCGTAACTGTCAGACGTCAATAATACAAAGCCTATAATTCCCACAAATACTGCTGCACAAAGTCCAAATAAAGCTCCCCTTTTTCCGTGAGACATACACTCTCCCCTTTATAACGTAACAAATTTTCAGTAAATAGCTTATCGCATTTTTTAATTATTTTTTCAACCAGCTTTCCATATCTATTATTTAAAACATTCAAATTTACACCTTCAATTAACCTCAGCCCAAATATCAAATCCTCTTTTAGAAGCTCAACTTTTTCTTCTATAACCTCAAAGTCTGTAAGGGAAGGAGTTTCCAAAAATTCAGTTACACTTTTAGGAAAAGAAAATCTAACCCTCTTATCACCTTTAATAAGCATCGAGCTTGCTCCCGCACCAATTCCCAAATATTCTTTCATTTCCCAGTAAAGCCTGTTATGGATACTTTCAAAGCCTTCTTTGGCAAAATTTGAAATCTCATACTTTTTGTATGAATTCTCTTGCAGCATCTCTTTAATTTTTAAAAATTGACTTTCTTCCACTTCAAGATGTTGCGGTAAAAAATCCGTGTCAAAGCTATATGAATATGCAGAAATATGCTCAGGATTTATTCTTATTATCGTATCCAAAGAATCGATAATTATTGCAGGCTCAATTTTTGGTATGTCAAATATAATATCGATATTTAAGGCAGTGTTTGGCAAAATTTTATTCACTAAATTTACTGCTCTAATTACATCTGATTTTGTATGTACCCTTCCCAAAAATTTTAATACTTCGTCATCCATACTTTGAACACCCATGCTTATTCTGGAAACAGAATACGATTTAAAAACATCCAAATGTTCTTTAGTAAGACTTTCAGGGTTTGCTTCGATAGTAAATTCAGCAATTTTATCCCAAAAAACAGTCTTTGAAAGATTCAGCAAAAATTTATCAAATAATCTCCAAGAAATAGATGTAGGGGTGCCACCACCAATATAAATCGTAGAAAAATCTTTAATCTCAAAGATATTAATATATTCTATTACTTTTTTCAGATACTTCTCTACAAGAGAATCTGAGTAATCTGTTTGAGAGAAGAATCCGCAGTATTTGCACTTGCTTTTGCAAAAAGGTATATGTATATAGAGTCCTTTCATTGTTTACAAATACATTATGTTTTGATATTTTAAAATAGAATTTTTAAAGGTGGAAAATTGAAAAAGTTAAAAAGGATTTGGCTATATTTTAGGCCACATAAAATCAAATTACTGCTCTCTATTTTATTTTCTCTAACCGTTGCTGGAACAACTGGAGCAACAGCGTACATCATAAAACCAGCACTAGATGGAATCTTTATTAACAAAGATAAAGAAAAGTTGATGTTTATCCCATTATTATTAATAGGAATTTATACCCTTAAAGGTGTTTCTAGATTTTTTCAAAACTATTTACTAAGGAAAACCGGGCAGAAAGTCATACAAGCTATTAGAAACGACTTGTTGGAAAAAATCATAATACTACCCATGAAGTTTTTTTCCAAAAACCCAACAGGTATGCTAATGTCAAGAATTACAAATGATATATATGTTATTCAAGATGCTATTCCATCTGCTATTTCTCTTCTAAGAGAAAGTATTACTATCGTAGTATTAGCTGGTGTAGTACTAAATCAAGAATTAATATTAGGCTCTATTGCAATCTTTATTGTTCCATTTTTGATTTATCCCATAGTTTATTTGGGCAAAAAAGTAAAAAAATATAGCAAGCGTGGCCAGGAAAAAATGGGCGATATTTCAAGCCTGTTACAAGAGATATTCAGTGGCATAAAAGTCGTTAAAGCATTTACAAACGAAGAAAAAGAAAAAGAAAAGTTTAAAAAAGTTAATGATAAATTTGTAAATGATCAAATTAAAATGATCATTTATGATGAAATAAGCTCACCACTACTAGAGTTTTTTGGAGCATTAGGGATCGCATTTATTGTATATTATGGAGGACAACAAGTCCTAAACGGTAGCACTACACCAGGCACATTTTTTTCTTTTCTTGCGGCTCTAGCACTCATGTATGAACCATTTAAAAGGTTAAATAGGGCCAACAGTAAAGTACAAGCTGCAATTGGTGCAGCTGAAAGGGTCTTTGGACTTATGGATATAAATAACGAGATCTTAGAAAAAGACGGTTATTTGGAGTGTAAAGCTCAAGGCAAGGAAATCACTTTCAAAAATGTTTATTTTAAATATGAAGACGATGAAGATTTTATACTAAAAGAAATTAATTTAAATTTAAAGCCTGGAACTACTGTTGCACTTGTCGGCTCTAGCGGAGCAGGTAAAAGCACATTGGTAAATCTATTACCGAGATTTTACGATGTTACAGATGGCTCCATATGTATTGGAGGCACGGACATAAGAAACTTTAAAATTCATTCCCTGCGGAGAAATATAGGTATTGTTTCCCAAGAACCATTTCTTTTCAACGATAGCATAAAAAATAACATAGCGTATGGATTAGACAATGTTTTAGAGGAAGATATTATAATGGCTGCAAAAGCAGCATATGCCCATGATTTTATATTAGACTTGCCTTACGGTTACAATACTTTTATTGGAGAAAGAGGAGTAAGACTTTCCGGGGGACAAAGGCAAAGGATAACTATTGCTAGAGCCTTGCTCAAAAATCCACCCATATTAATACTTGATGAGGCTACCAGTGCTCTTGATACTGAGTCAGAAAAAATTGTTCAAAAGGCATTAGAGAATCTAATGAAAGGAAGAACAAGTTTTGTTATTGCTCATAGGTTATCTACTATTTTAAATGCTGACATGATTGTTGTTTTAAAAAATGGAAAAATAGAAGCTACAGGTAAACATAAAGACTTGATATCTATTTCCTCTACATACAAAACATTATACGATATGCAATTTAAAAATGGATAGTCGATGAAAATTTTGCATGTTGACACAGGCAAAGAGTGGAGAGGCGGACAGAGGCAAGCTTTACTGCTTCATAAAGGGCTTTTGGAAAATGGATTTGAAAGCTACCTGGCTGCCAACAGTAAAGGTGAATTGATTAATAAATATGATAAAAATATTTTACCTTTTGATTTTAAAGGGGAAGTTAATCCTCTCAGTATTTTAAATCTAACGAAAATTATTAATAAAATAAAACCTGATATCGTACATTCACATGATGCTCATTCGTTAACGCCTCTTGTTATTATAAAAATGCTCGGAAAAGATTTTAAGCTGCTGCATACAAGGCGAGTTGATTTCTCGATAAAGAAAAATATTTTTAGTGCAATCAAGTATACAAATAAATATGTTGATAAAGTTATTGCCATATCAGAAGCAGTAAAAAATATATTAATAAATGACGGTGTTGATAACAGTAAAATTGAAGTTATTTATAGTGGTGTTGAGTTTAAAAACCCAGATGATTATAACTGTCCGGAAGATTTAAAAAAAATATTGGAAGGATATTTTGTTATTGGCTGTATTGCAAATTTTGCCGATCATAAGGATCATAAAACACTGATAAAAGCTTTTGATAAAGCTTACGAAGAAAATAAAAAAATTAAACTTTTGTTAGTTGGTGACGGGCCACTCTTTAATGAAGTAGTTGATTTCGCAAAAACTTTACCATGTTTTAGCAATATTATTTTTACCGGTTTTAGAGACGATGTATATTCCTGCTTGAAATGTATGGATGTTTTTGCTATGACATCAAAAGAGGAAGGGCTTTGTACATCTATTATAGACGCTTTAAGCTTTGGAATACCAGTGGTTGCTACAAAAGTCGGTGGGATACCTGAGATTGTAAAAGATGGAGTAAATGGATACCTTGCTGAGGTTAAAAATAGTTCAAAAATAGCAGAACTTTTTTTGTACTCTTTAGATAGTAAATTTAATAAAAATAATTTAATTTATTCAGTAAAAGAATTTAGTTTTGAAAAAATGACCTTTAATTATAAAAAAATTTACAAAAGAATTATGGGATAAAATGAAAAAAATTGCATATTTAATGGGAAATTTTGGAATTGGTGGAGCAGAGGTTTCAACGCTAACTCTTTTAAACGGGTTCGTTAAATTAGGTTATTTAGTTGACTTAGTCCTTGCTTATGGCAGTAAAGTTGAATGGGATAAGCAATGTGATTTTAATATTATTAAATTGCAACTTGATAAATACAAAAAACATCCTTTAAGACATATTATTTTAAAGAATAAGTTGAATAATTTTTTTGAAATAAGTAAATATGATGCAATATTAACAGCGCAAACATCAAAAAGTTGGGAAAAAATTCTTAATCAATTAGATAAGAAATACAATATCTCCTATATAATTAGAAATTCATTTACAAAAAAAAGAATAGATAGAAACGATAGCTTATTTTTGAAAAATATTAAAAGGAAGTATTTAGCTAATACTTATAAGGGTAAGAATATAATATGTGTATCAAAGGGAGTTTATAATGATTTGGTAAAAAATATTGGTATAAAATCAGAGAGTATCATAACAATATATAATCCTTTTGATACTGACTATATTTTAAATAAGTCTGAAGAGCATTTTAATCTTCCTGTTGATGACCACATTATACATGTTGGTAGGTTTGATATTAAACACAAAAGACAAGATATTTTATTAAAGGCATATGAAAAAGCAAATTTAAAAGAGAAATTAATACTTTTAGGTGAAGGCAGTGGTCAACAATATTTGGAAAAGTTGATTGATGAATTACAATTAAATGGTAAAGTAATTTTGCATCCTATGGTCACTAATCCCTACCCTTTAATTAAAAATGCAAAACTTTTGGTTTTAAGTTCAGACTTCGAAGGATTGCCAAGAGTTTTGATTGAAGCTTTGATATTGAAAACGCCTGTAGTTAGTACAAATTGTGATAGTGGACCAAGTGAAATTTTGACTGGTGAACTTGCCAATTTTTTAGTTCCTACAAGAGATGTAGATGCATTGGCTGAGAAAATGAAGCAAGCATTAAGAAATTATCCTGAAATAAAAGATGAACACATTAAAAAATTTGAGCAATTAAATGTTTGTGGACAATATATAGAATTTTTAGGAATTAATAAGTGAAACTTTCGGCAACAATTATAACTTTTAATGAAGAAGACAATTTAGACAGATGCCTTAAATCTTTGGATTTTGTTGATGAAATTATCGTAGTTGACTCCGAAAGCACTGATAAGACAATAGAAATAGCCAAAAAATATACTGATAAGGTGTATATTAATAAGTTTGAAGGGTATGGACAGCAAAAAAATTTTGCCTCTAATTTAGCAAAAAATGATATCATATTTTCAATTGATGCTGATGAAGAAGTTTCGGTAGAGCTAAAAAAATATCTGTTAGAGCATGTAGATGATATTTTCTCCCAGGGTTATTCCGCTGTTGCAACCCCAAGGCGGACCTTTTATCTTGGTAAATTCATTAAAAACAGCGGTTGGTATCCTGATTATAAAATAAGGATTTATGACAAAAATGTCTGCTTTTGGGATGATAAATCGGTGCATGAATCATTAGTCTGCGGAGAAAAAATATTTTACATCCCTAAAAATTGTGACCTTTATCACTATTCATATAAAAATATTGAAGACCACATTAATAAAATGAATAAGTACACAACAATTTTAGGAAAAGAAAAAAGTAAACTGAGTAATCTAAGTATACTTCTAAATTTATTTATTAAACCACCTTTAAAGTTTATAAAAATGTATTTTTTAAAAGGTGGGATTTTTGAAGGTTACAGAGGGCTTATTATTGCCATTTTAGGCAGTTTTTATGAAGCATTAAAATACATAAAGGCTTGGGAGCATAAAAATGGTTGAATATTTTATGTACATTTTTAGTTTGTCGCATTTTATATCAATAAGTGCAACACAAATAGCATTTGGGATTCTTTTGTTATTTTTTATAAAGGATATTATCAAAGGGAATAAAAATATCTTTTCAGATAAAATTGTTATATTATTCATATTATTTGTTGCATGGACAACATTATCAAAATTTGTAAACTATGAAAATTTTAGTAGTATAAGTAAACTAATAAAAAAATCTTTTAGCTGGTGGCACTACCTGATATTTTTTGTGACATGGTATTTCTTTGAAGAAAAAAAACTTAAGCCTTTTAATACTTTTAAATTCTTAATGTTCGGAGCTTTTTTATCCTCATGCTATGCGATATATGAAATAATAAATAAAATAACCCATAGAGCAGATGGCTTTTTTACTCACGCACTAACATATGGTAATACCATTTCATTAATAGTTATTTTAGTTTTTGTCATACTAATAACTAAAACATATACGACAAAAATAGAATTGTATTCTTACATATTACTATTTATACTATATTTTACTTCTTTAATATTAACTCTTTCAAGAGGCCCGATACTTTTTACAACAATCACTTTATTGGTAATACTTGTACTAAAATATAAATCAAAAGGCATAATATTTTCTTTAATTATAATATTAATTTTCACCAGCCTGATATTTACTAATACTAATTTAAAAAATCGATTCAATGATTTCTTTAATAATTCGTACAACGTCTCAAATACTTCATTTGGCACCAGAGTTGTATTATGGAAAAGCTCTCTTGAAATAATTAGGGATAACCCTATTTTTGGAATAGGCAACAATATAAAAAAATATTTTGATCAATATATAGACGTGCCGGTGAGCTCAAAGGCTCACTCCCATAACTCATACTTAACATTGGCCGTTTATTATGGGGTACCCGCTTTATTAATACTAATGGCAATATTAGGTATGTTATTATATAGATTTTACAATTCTGATGACCAATTTACTAAATTGGCAGGATTAGGTATAACAATTGCCTACATGCTTGATGGGTTAACAGAAAATAATTTTGGCGACTCGGAAGTATTAATGCTTTTTTGCTTTCTGATAGGAATATTATATTCATTAAACTCAAATAAAAACTATATTGATGCTTTAAATGAATAATTGGTTGGTTTTAAAGGATATTAAATGGGGAAAAAAATTATTCTTTTTATAAGGGCTTTTTCAAGGTATGGTGGTGTAGAGAGCTTTTGTTATAGATTCTATCAGTTTTTGGTAGAAAAAGGGTATGAAGTCAAAGTGGTATGTGGTGAAAATAAAACTGATATCAAGAATAAAAATATCATTGAATTAGGTTTATGGAGACCAGGTAGGTTTTTGAAGACCTTAAGTTATTATTTAAAAGCATCAAAGATTGCAAAATATAGTGAAAATTCTTTGAACATAGCTCTTACAAAAGTTAACTACTGTCATGTAATTAGAGCTGGGAGTGGATCTCATTTGGATTTTTTAATGAACTCTTTAAAAGGGTATAGAGGTTATAGTAAGTTTAAAAAGATGCTGAAAAGACTTTTTTCACCTGTAAATTATATTACTGTATTTATTGAGAAAAAAATGTATAGAAATAATCCTAATTTAAAGTTAGTTGTTTTTCAATCAAATATGGCAAAAAAAGAATTTTTAAATAGGTATAATTTAACAAATTTGAATTATAAAATTATTCCGAATAGCGTAAATAAAAATATTTTTAAGTTAATGCATGATATCTCTAATTCTTTTTATGAAAAATATAGTCTATCAAAAGATAAAATTTATGTTGGTTTTGCTGCCTCAAATTTCGAGTTAAAGGGTTTGATTTATTTAATAGAAGCTATTAAATATTTGCCTGATAATGTAGAATTATTAATTGCAGGTAATAGAAATCCTAAAAAATATATAGAAAAAGCCAAGCAACTTAAAATAGAAAATAGAGTTCATTTTTTAGGTAAGATTAAAGATATGAATGAGTTTTACAATGTTTTAAGTGTTTTTTGCTTGCCTACATTTTATGACACATGTGCAAATGTTGTATTAGAATCTTTAGCTGCTGGCACTCCAGTTATTACTACAACAAACAATGGAGCTCAGGACTTTGTTAATGAAGGAAAAAATGGTTATTTAATAACTGTGGAAGAATTAAGTGGTAAAGAACTTTCTATTTACCTAAAAAAAGCAATGTGCATTAAAAAGGAACATATTAATAAAAATAGTACTTTATTCTCTGATAAAGATATATTTAATAATTATTTAAATGTTATAAAGGAACTTGCATGAAAACTCTTATAATTCAGTTGTACCAAATTGGAGATGTCGTACTGACAACACAAATACCAAGAGAAATTAAGAGAAAATATCCAGATTCAGAAATTCATTTTTTAACTACTCCAATGTGTAATGCAATACTTAAATATGATAAAAATATTGATAAAATATTGAGTATTAAAAGAGATAAAAATCCTTTACAAACTTTAAAGCTAATTAAAGATATAAGAAAAGAAAAATATGACTACATTCTGGATTTTCAGAATAATCCCCGCACTATGTGGATATCTCTTTTATCAAAAGCCAAGTATAGAGTTACTTATTCATATACAAAAAGAAAACTTGCCTATAACAAGCTTATCGAACCACTTAAAGGGACTGCAACAGAAATAAAATGCTCTTTACTCAAATCTTTAGGTATTAATGAGTATAATATTAGGCCGGTAATATATCCAGGTGAAAAAGAAATCGAAAAAGTAAAGCAATATCTAAAAAACAACAATATTGAAGACTTTGTAGTTATTTCTCCCACTCACAAAGGGGATACCAGAAGATGGACTTTGGATAATTATATTAAACTGGCAGAATATATTCATATGAAAACTGGTTTTAAAATAATTTTTTCATATGGACCTAATGAAGATAGTTATTTAGATAAAATTAAAAAACACAAACTATACAACAGTGTTTTTTTTACCAACGCTTTTTCATTATCAGAATTTGTGGCAATATTAAGTTTATCAAGATTTCACTCTGGCAATGACTCATCCCCTTTTCATATGGCAGTAGCATTAAACAAGCCATCTTTTGTTATACTTGGCGCTTCAAGTGAAGGTTGGATTTTTCCTTCCAATGAATATAGATGGGTTAGAAAAAACCTTGAATGTCAACCTTGTAAAAGCAATAAATGTAAATATGGTGATAATATTCCATGTTTACATGATTTCAGTTTTGATGAAATAAAAGATGATTTTAATAATTTTTTACAAGAGGTTATAGGTGTTTAAAAGTGTACCTGTTTTATGCTACCATAAAGTTTCTTATGCAGGGGGGATAACCCCTGAAAGATTTACAGAGCACCTTGAGTATCTTCAAAACAATGGTTTTGAAACCATCTCAGCAGAACTGTTATACAATTTTATGTCAAATAACGTTAAATTACCTAAAAAGCCTGTTGTAATCACATTTGATGACTGTTCCCTAGATAACTGGGTGTATGCAATCCCTTTGCTTAATAAATATAATTTCAGTGGTATTTTCTTTGCGATTACAAACTTTATAGGGGATGGGGAAAAAAGGGCTCAATTTCCAAATAAAAATTTGCCTGAAATTTTAGATGCTAAAACTTCATTTATAAATGTACTAAAAAATTCAGATAAAACACAATTTATGAATAAAAATGAAATTTACTCAGCAGTACATGATTTTGGACATGAAGTATATAGCCATTCCGTTAACCATCAAATGTGTTTTAAATCTATGAAATTAATTGGTAATTATCCTGAAAAATTTCATTGGGGAATTTATGGAATATACAACGAGGTAAAACAGGGAACAAAATACTTTGATAAAGGTTCTGCATATGCATATGATGGGTTTTGGCCTATTGAAGAAAATGGAAAAGTTATATTTAAAAAAAGAAATACAGATGAAAGATACCATTTTTGCCTCAAAGAATTCAAAGAAAGTAAAGAGTATCTGGAAAATATTCTAAACAAACCTATTGACTTTTTTTGTTGGCCTTGGGGGCATTTTGACAAAGTTTCTATGCAGGCATTAAAAGATTCGGGATATAAAGGAAGTTTTACCCTTGAAAGATTTCCTAATTCTTATGGAACCAATCCTTTTTACATAAACCGTATAGGGGTTAATGATAAAGATAATATAAAGTGGTTGAGTCAAAAGCTTAACATCTACTCAAACAAAATAACAGCTACAATCTTCTTTAAAAAGTTTAAGAAACAAAAAGAATTAAATAAAATTTTGTTTATTACGGATTCTAATAAATATTCCTCAGGATGAATTCGTCAATTAAGCTATAACATCGAATCACTGTACAATTGTGGTTTAGATATCTATTTAATAAGCAAAAAAAATGCTGAAATTAATAATATAGTTTCAGGGTTTTGTAAGAATATTTACCACGCTGATTTTAAATATAAAATTCTAGCTGCTCTTGGTTTATTGAATGTACTAAAAAAAGAACATATCGATATCATTCACACTTATCATAACGGTGGCCATAAACTTGGTTTTTGGCTAACATTATTAAATTTAAAAAAGAACAAACTCTTTATAAATAGAGGGGTACTAAGTAAGCCAAATAACCTTTTCTACTATATTAACCCTATTATTGACTCCTTTACATGCAATTCCTTAGCGTGCGTAAATGTTTTAAAGAGTAGATTTATAAAAAGTTCTAAAATAAATTTAATTTATAACCATATAAGAACCA
>NZ_JAJAFU010000009.1 GCF_020480685.1 Deferrivibrio essentukiensis | reverse complement strand
TAATTGATTCTTTTCTTTTTTCTTCAAGTTTTTCTTTTTCAGCTTCTTTTTCTTTAATTTGTTTTAATTTTTCTTCTTGTTTTGATAAAAGTTCATTTTTATTTTTTAATATTTCTATATTTTTTACTTTTTCTAATAATGGTTCAATTTGTTTTTTTAAATTATTTAATTCACTATTTTTTTTTATTATAAAATTGTCTATTTCTTTTATTTCTTCTTGTAAATATTTATTAAATTCATTTTCAATTCTACTTATTAAAGTATTTGCATAAATGTTTAATTGTTCATATTTTTCAGTAATTTGATTAAATTTATATGTTTTTTCAAATTTTTTAGTACTAAGTAGCTCTTTATAATCTTCTTTTTGTTTAGAAAAATTATTTATTTCATTGTTTAGCTTTTCTATATTTTCTTTAATAATACTAAATTGGCTAATTTCTTCTTCTGTCAAACCTCCTTTTTTGTGGAAAACTTTAATTTCATTTTCTATATCTTTTATATATTTTTCTATTCCTGCTTTATCTCCAAGATTCTTAATTTCTTCAACTTTTGTATTTAATTGTTGTAAATTTTGTATTAACTCATTTATTTCATTACTTATATATCTATTATTTTCATTTATTTGACTATCTACACTTTCAAAAAAATGTTTAATATTTTCATCATTTTTTAAAATATTTTCTATCAATCTATCAATTGGACTTTGTTCTTCATCTTTTTCAACTAATCTATTCAAATAAGATTGAGGAATATATATTATTTTTCTATAATTATCTCTTTCATTATTTCTTCTATCTTCTTTTTCATCAATCCATTTAACTGTAAAATTATCAGTAAGAGCTTTACCATCTTCATATATTTTATAATCTTTTAAGTTAGCTTCTTCCAATCTATTTTTTACTTCATTTGGATTTATTGTTCTTGCTATTTCTCTAAGTAAAATAGATTTTCCAGTAGATTTGCCACCAATAATAACATTTAAATTTTGATTTAAATAAATTTTTTCATTAGTAAAAGTTTCTTTTGAATCAATAAATTGAACATAATCGATTAAATTATATGGGTCTTTTTGCTCTGGTTCTTCTTCTTGTATCTTAACTCTATCTCCTGGTTCATAAATAATTTGTTTTAATCCTTCAAAAGTAGGATCTGCTTTTATCCAGCAATTTGTTTTTAAATTATATTCTTTAATATTATGATTATCAGAACATAATATCATTGGCTTATGTCCAATATTAGGAAAAACTTTTTCAATATATCCTTTTTCATCTTCTTTTTTTCCTAGTTCAAAAATATCAACAAGAGAAACTATATCTTTTTTTTGAGCCATTGTATGAGGTAATGCATTTGTAATACATTCAATACTCGAACTTTTTGTTCCTGCATGGATGGTTATCAAACCTCCTAGTTCATGAATTAAATTAGTAGTTTCTTCTAAATCACAATAAACTTCCTCTACTTTATGATCTTTACCGTAAATTTTAGAAATATTTGTTCTATTTTTTAATTGCTCCCAAATGTAAGTGAGTCTTTCTTTATCTTTAATATCAAATATCCCAATAAAATGAATCGGTTCTTCCCCCCTACTATCAGATAAAAACTCTATTCCTGCCAATACTGTTATGTTATTTTTCAAACCTAATTGATATAAATTCCAGATTCTTTCTACATCTATAATATGGTGATCAGTAAATACTACTACAGAAATATCATTTCTTTTTAAAATTTCAATAATTTCATCATTAGTAACAGATTTATTTTTATAATCATAAGATGATGGAGAATGAACATGTAAATCCCATTTTCTCCATTCTGAGCCTCTTGGATAGATTGTCATAATTCACTCCTTATTTTTAACTATAATTTTTCCATTCATAAGGTTTGGTAAAAGTGTATTTCTTAAATTTTCAAGGGTGCAGATTTGTCTTTTATTTTGTTTTATGTTATTAAACAAATTTTCACTAAAAATATAAAAATTTTCAATTAATTCTTTATTTGGCATAAAAATTTCTAAGTTCTTTATGTCTGATTGTCTAATTAATGGTTGCGTGCTACCAACATTCATTTCTTCTAACTTGATTGTTTTTAAATAAAAGTAAATAAAATAAAAAAATTCTTTTTCTTGAGGCATGATTATTAATGTATTATCAGATAACCAAACTCTTCCTTCTGAAATAAAAACATTTCCCAGTGTTCCAACACGTCCAGTAAAAATTAATTTTTCATCATATAAAAATTTATTAGTTCTTCCAATTTCACCATTTGCCCCCAATACAGGATAAAAACCATTTACAGAATACTCTTCTTTTTTTAATCCCTTTCCTGAAGCTATTCTGATTAATTCTCCCAATTTCACCTCTTCCCAATCCTCTTTTGCCTCTTCTATAAACCACTTTCTAAAAAGTGTCTCAGCCTTTTGTTCAAGTGTTTGATTTTGGCGATGCAGAAGGTCTATCTTATCATCAAGAGATGAAAGCACAGAGGCTATGGCTTTTTGTTCGTTTATATCTTCTGGGATTAATGTTTCAATGCCTTCTAAGTCTTTCTTAGAAATAGAACCAAAAACAGTTCCTCCTTCAAAATTTAAAATTTCATTTTTTAAAAACTTTAACAAATAATACAAATATAAAGTAATACTATGATTATTGGCTCTAATAGCTGCTAATCCTCTACCTATACATATATCTTGATTGGCAATATTTATATCACCAACAGGAGCTCTTACACTAAATAAAACATCACTTTTTTTTGCTATTTTAATTGGTTTTGAACAATACATATCTATTTTTGGGAATCTATATCCAAAAGTTCTATTTCCTTGTAAAAAAGGTAATCCATCGCCTTTTTCATTATAAAATTCAGATTTTGGGGATTGACCCATTATAATTTCAGCCACCTCCCCCAGCTTAACCCTTTTCCATCCTTCAGGCAGTTTCTCATTCATTTTTCATCCTTTATCCTTCATCCTTCATAACTCATAATTCAACCTTCTCCCTTCATCCTTTACCTTTTCCAAAATTTTCAGTCCTTCCTTATTCATCTTTGAAAAGGCAAATACTTTTTTGCCTAAGTCTTTTAGTGACGCGCCAATGTGATAAACATCTTTATTATCTATTATCAAAAATCTATCATGTATATTTTTGAGTTCCTTTACTTCAACAGGTTGGTACTGAGCATTGTGTTTTTTCAGGTCCAATTCAAGTTGTTTTGTTATTTTTCCCACGTATATAACGGCTTTTACATTGGAATTTCTTTTTGTTAATAATGTAAACACGCTTTCATCTATGTAATTATCTATCAAAATAATAGATTTTTGTGCTAAACGAATTAAATCGCAAACAAATTTATAAGCATCAAAAATTTGACCGTTAAAAAATATTCCCTGAGTTGGTTGTTTTTCTTTATTTTCGAGAGCATTAAATATGGCATCAAATTTTTTATCATGATCGGCTAATTTATATTCAACTTTTTCTAATCGAGCAAAAATTTCAGCATTTTTCATTATAAATTTTCTCATAGCCACAAATGCTTTCATGATTTTTATACTCATATCTACTGCGGTTTTGCTTTTCAATACCGCTGAAAGCATTGCTACTCCTTGCTCAGTAAAGACATATGGAAGATACCGTCTCCCACCCCAACTTGAGATCACAATTTGTGATCTTAAAGCCTCGTATTCTTCTTTTGTAAGTTGAAACATAAAATCTTCAGGAAATCTTTCCTTATTTCTTTTTACTGCTTGATTTAAAACTCTAACTTCTACCCCATAAAGATTTGCTAGGTCACTATCAAGCATTACTTGAACACCTCTTATGGTATGAATTTGGGTTTTAATGTCTTCAATTTGTATTATTTCTTCGTCCATTTCTAACAGGTCCCCTTATTATTTAAAAATTCCTTTTTTTATCCTTCCTAATTCTTAATTCTTCAAAACATAATATGTGCTTCTACCTTTTCCTTGTCTTTGAATAAGATTTTTTTCAACTAATGATGTTAATGTCTCATATGCTTTAGTGTTTTGAACATTAAGAATTTCAGTTGCTTTCTTTCTTGTGATTTTTCCATTATCTAAAACATAAAGCAATATCTCTTTTTCTTCCAATGTTAATCGTTCGTAATCGTTCGTAATCGTTCGTAATCGTCCGTAATCGTCCGCAGTTTGTATGTTTTCTACCTTTTGAATTTCCGGATTATAATTTATTTTTCTAAAAGTTACCCTAAAGGAAATGCCCGGCTCACTCCATTCAAATTTTATTTCCGGATATTTTCTTAACTCCTCAGCTATTAATCTTAATCCGTTTCCCCATTGTTCTATAATACCGAGCTTTTTAAATACTGATGCAAGCACTTTATTTCTTATGTCAGACTGGCCGGATTCCATATCGTCAAAATCAATAGTAGGCATTAATTTACCCGGACTTGTAATTTCAATTTTATCGTCAAAAATGGCAATTTTTATATCTTTGCCCTTTAAAGAATAGTCTCTGTGAATTACAGCATTTCTTATAACTTCACGAATGGCAATAACCGGATACTCCCACCTGTCTTTCCTATAAACTCCCTCATAGGTTGAGCCTTGAGAAATATGCCTTAAAACAAATTTATAGGCTTCTTCTGCTTGAAAACTCAAAGGGTCATCAATAGTCTTTTGGTCAATAAAATCTCCGGGTATAGTCCCTTTAAACCTTGCACACTCTATTTTTGCATACGGGAAAAGTTTATTTCTAATTTCATCGTTTGATAATAATATTAGAGCGTTTGTGGGGAATTGTGTATTCTGGTCTGTAATTATTAGATTTATTTTATTTAAAATGGTTTTGTTTAATTTTTCACCTGTAATTTTTTCAAAACGACTGGCAAAAAGTGAAATATCCAATTCATCCATACGTTTTGAATATACAGGCAACGAGTCAAATGATATGCCTTGCTTTTGTCTTTCTAATTCCTCAATAATCTCTTTATTGGCAAGACGATTTGTTGAACCAACTCTGATAAAGGTTCCGTTTTCTTTTCCTTTGCTTTTAAGATAATATGGTGGAGTATTGCCCTTAAAAATTTTAACTATTACAACATATTTTCCATTGTGATTCGCAAATAAAATTTCCGGCAAAATAGGAGGATAGCAATTATCATGAATGGTATTACTGATTTTTTCTTCTATCTGTAATAAATCTTCTTCAGGCACTCCAATTACTTCTCTCGGATTGTCTTTGATACCAATATAAAGTTCACCACCGGCATCATTGGCAAATGATATAACGGTTTTACATAAATCAGATTTATTTGGTAACGTTTCTTTAAATTCAAGCTTTCTGTTTTCTGGTTGTTTTATAATTTCATCTAATTTCATCTATTTCCCTATTTAAATTAAAAACTTTTTATTGAACTTACATCTAAATCAACCTGTTCCAAAATTGCACAGGTTTAATTTTTATAAAATTTCAAATGTTTCCAAAATAGAAACAGTATCCCCAAAATTATTAACTGATTTTCATCCTTCATCCTTCACCCTTCCTCATTTCTATTTTTTCCAGACTTTCCAGTATTAGTTTATTTAGTCTTTCTTCTTCTTTTAACTGCTCTAAAAACTCGGCTTTTAATTTTGTAAATATCTCTTCAAAGTCAAAATCATCTTCCTCATCAGGTAGCCCAACATAACGACCCGGTGTTAACACATAATCAAGATTCCTAACCTCTTCAATGGTTGCAGATTTGCAAAACCCTTTTATATCTTCATAACTTCCATCTTCTTTTTGCCAATTGTGGTAAGTGTCTGCAATTTTTCTTATCTCTTCTGGGGTTAATACACGATTTCTTCTGTTTATTAATTGCCCCATGTCTCTTGCGTCAATAAACAAAATTTGCCCTTTTCTTGTAGTTTTATTTTTCCTTATAAACCATAAACAAGCCGGTATCTGAGTGTTTAAAAAGAGTTTTGCAGGAAGATTGACAATACAGTCTATAATATCATCCTCTATCATATTTTTTCTTATTTCATACTCTGCAGTTTGTTTGGTGGTAAGAGCACCTTTTGCCAAAACAAAACCGGCTTTTCCATGAGGGGTGATGTGAAAAGCAAAATGCTGTATCCAAGCATAATTTGCATTACCTGGGGTTGGAATGCCATATTTCCATCTCACATCAGCTCTCAAAAGCTCTCCACTCCAGTCACTGTCATTAAAAGGTGGATTTGCAATTACAAAATCAGCCTTTAAATCTTTATGTGCATCATTTAAAAATGAGCCTTCCGGATTCCATTTTACTTGAGTGCTATCAATTCCTCTAATAGCAAGGTTCATTTTACAAAGTCGCCAGGTTGTTTGATTACTTTCTTGTCCGTAGATTGAAATATCGTTTATTTTCCCTTGATGTTCTTTAACAAATTTTTCTGATTGAACAAACATTCCACCACTTCCACAGCATGGGTCAAATACTCTTCCACGGTAAGGCTCAAGCATCTCAACCAAAAGTTCAACAACGCTTCTTGGTGTGTAAAACTGCCCGCCTTTTTTCCCTTCAGCCAAAGCAAACTCACCCAAAAAATATTCGAAAACATGCCCTAAAATATCCGAAGTTTTCTCTTTTGCTTCATTAATCGCAATATTGCTGAAAAGGTCTATCAAGCCGCCAAGATTGATAGGGTCGATATTACCTCTTGCATAAACTTTTGGTAAAACACCTTTTAAGGATGAATTTTCTTTTTCTATAAGTTCCATTGCTCGATCAATGACTTTTCCAATTTCCGGGTCTTTTGCTTGAGCTTTTAAGTGGCTCCACCTTGCTTCAGGTGGTATATAAAAAACATTTTCAGCTAAATATTCATCTTTATCTTCCGGGTCTGCTCCACTATATTCCCCTTCACCTTTTTTGAGCTTTTCATATAAATCTTCAAAAGCTTCCGATATATACCTTAAAAAAATAAGCCCTAAAACAACATGCTTATATTCTGCTGCATCAATATTTTTTCTAAGTTTGTCAGCTGCTTTCCAGAGACTCTGTTCAAAAGATTCTATGTTTTGTTTTTTCTCTGCCATACAAATTTCCTCATTTAGTTTATTTTCACAAAATATATTACCATAATTAACAAAAAGATACAAAATTAATTGTAAATAAATTTTAAACTTATAAGAAACCATAGCATATTAAGAGGAGTTTAAGCATATTAAGAATATTTATTATTGTGACTTTTTAGTGCCTATTTAGTTCCCAAGATGTAAGATGGTGAGTAATATGTTTTATTTATGAATGTATTATGAAAAATATGGCGGGAGTGTGAAGGAATCGAACCTAATTTTAATATATTTTTATATCAATTTAAATATAGTTATATGTATAATAAGATATTGGTATTAAATAACTTTTAAGATTTTTATAATTAATTTAAATTGACGAAAAAAGATAAATTTTGCAGAAAACTGTCAGAAAACTGTCAGAATTTTTTTACTAATTTTTTTTTGAAATCAAAAGAAAAGGGAGCAAAAGCTCCCCTTTTTGGTTAATCTTCAAAATCTTTTTCGGACAAATTAAAATAACTAACAGGCAATATTTCTTCTGCTTGTGTTGCAAACTTGTTATACGCACGTGTTAAAATAAAATAGAACGAATAATATACTCTTTTTAAACCTTTTGTTACATTTTCATTATTTTTAAGTTGCTCTAAAATATTGAGTACAATAGTTTGTAAAGCTTTAATTATTTCAACTTTTTCTTTTTTTTCTTCCGTTCTTTGTATACGTGCTATCCCTTCTATTAAAATCAAAAAAATACTATCATTATCAATTTTTTGCTTAAAATACAACTCTACAATTATTTCGCTTAACACATTAATTGCTGTTTTCATTTTATATCTCCTTACATTTAATTGTTTGATAAAAATAATATTTTATTTCTGCTCCTGTTTTTACTTGTTCTATAACATTACAACTTAAATAAATATCTGCATTTAATGTAATTGTACCTAATTCATATGTTTTATCTTTTTCTAACTCATTGCTAACACAGTCAAATTCTTTTGATTGTATAATATTATCTACAAAATTTTCAGGATAATAAGCTTTATTAATTTTATATTTTAATATTTTTATTGTACTTATTGTATCGCTTACTTTTAATACTTTAAACAAGCAATACTTTAAATCAGCTAGTTTATTAAAATTATTATCTTCTTCATTTTTAATAAATAATTCTACATTGTTTTTTGTTGCTAAAAGCTGTTGCATTAGTACACCTCTTTTTTTAGTTTAGTAAAGTAATAACAAAAAATATAACATTTATTACAAGTATAATATAACTATAATTTAAAAGCCGTTTTACATTATTTTTATATTGTATTATGTTTTCATTTTTTACACTATTTATTTTAGCTTTAAACAGATTAATTATATTTTCAAAATCTTGTATTTGTTTATTTAATTTATTTTCGTTTTTATTTAAATTTGCTAAACTAACATTTAGCTTTGTATTAAAGCTTTCTATTTGTTCATTGATTTGTTTATTTATATTATGAATTTGTAAATTTACAGTAGTATTAAAATTTTTAATTGTATTTTCTACATTTTTTATCTCTTCCATTTTATTACTAAATATATAATTTTGTGTAGCTAAAAATATTAAAAATAGATCGTCGTCTTCTATTTTTATATTTAATTCTTTTAATAATTCTTTTAATTCGGTTTTAAATATTTTTAGTTCGTTTAAATCTACAGTTTGCATTTTAAGTACCTCTAAAAAATTATTTTAACTATAAAAAACGGTATTAATAAAATAACTAATAGTACTGAAAACAGAATCATATCGAAAATTAGCATATGTTTGAACGTTTTAAAAACAACATAAAGTTGGAAATATTTGTCGCCTACGTAAACATGCTCATACATAAACTTTTTTATACCCCTTTTAAACTGTAACAATTTAAGTTTTAAGTTATTTAATAGTTGCATTTTATTCCTCCTCTTCCTCTTCTGCTTCTGCTTCTGCTTCAAGTTCGTCATTTATATCAATATACATTGTTTTTTCTTCATTTTCAAAAATTGTCATATTTATTAACATTTTTTCAAAACTATTAAAACCCAGTGCTTTTGCTATGGCTTCCATTTGTGTGATTGCATCTATGCTTACAGTATTAAGTTCGTTTTCAACTTTATCTATGTATGAACTTTTAAAGTCATTGATAAATTTAGATAAATTAAATTTAATAGTATTTTTGTCGAACTCTTCTATATATTCTTTGTAGTTTTTTATAAGCGTTTCTGTTACTTCCTTTACAAAATTTTCATCTATCTCTCTGTTAATATCTCTAATCTTTTGTTTTTGCTCACTTTCAGCTTTCCAAAAAGCGATAAAATCTGCATCGGTTCGCAACACTGTTACAAGCTCAGGGAAATATAAGCTTGTTAAAACAATACCGTCTGTGCGATTTGTTGCTTTGTTTGTATTATTAAGTAAACAACTAAAAGCTACAATTAAGTCTTGCTCATTAATATTTTCGTGTAAATAAATTTCTTTATTATTATAAATAAAATAACTACCTATTTTTTCTTTTAAAAAATTAATTGCTTCCTGTTTTTTTTGTTCAAATATTTGTTCAGTATTATCATTGCTTATAAAAAAACCTTTTATAATTATTATACTTATAGCGATGATTGTTGTATAAATTAACCAGTTTTCCATAACTTAACTCCTTTGCTTTCTTTCTAAATATACTGTATTTTTTAACAAAAAAACTAATAAATCATTGATAATAAAATATCATTTATCAAACAAATCAAACAAGTAAATTTTTTGATTAATGCCTTTACTTATATAAAATTTGTTCGGTAACAAAAATATTTGGTATTTATAAAATTCATTGTCTTTTTTAATATCAATTTTTGTAGCTGTTACTAAATAGTTATTTGTGTTTAAAGTGTATGAAACAGTATAGAGTTTTAAGATAATAGGATTTCTAGCTAAATACTCAAACAATTTATTAAAGTTTTGCAATAATACTTTATTAATAAGATTCAAGTCTTTATCGTATATAAAGATAACTTGGTCATATGTTATAAAAGAGCCATAAGTCAAATATTTTATTTCATATTTTTTTACATTATCAATATATATTTTGTTTATAGTAGTATATTCACTTGTTTTATATATTTTATAATAATAAGTAAGAGAATCATTCTTATACACCGTCTCTGTGTTTTCAGGTAAATTTTGAATAATATTTTCAATGTACGGGTCTTGTTTAAGTGGATTTTGCATTGTAGCAAAACTTATATTAACTAACAAAAAAGTAAAAATAATTACAAAAATATATATTTTTTTACTAAGCATTTTATAAATCCTTTAACTTGTAATAATTATTTATATACATTTTTAATAACTCGCTCAGTACATAATTAACTGGCAATTTTTCCTTTTTGCAAATTTTTTTAAACTCTTCCGCAACTGCTTTATTAATAGATACAGTTGTATAATTATAAGTATACTTTTTTTTCATATTACCTCCTGTAAATATATGGTATTAAAGGTAAATTGTCTAATTTTTTAATAAAATCATTTAATTCGTTTTTATACTTAGCAATTCCTTCATTATTAACTACAATGTGTTTAAATAAATACTTTAATGTATTATGTATTTCATTATTTTTTTTGGTTTTATTAGTTAAATGATAAAGTATAGTATTTTTTTCATTTAAAGTTGTGTTATTCTGCAAATAAATTGTAAAACTTTCCAAATTATCTACATGTGTTTCATATAAAGTATATTTTTGCATTAATATTTTTAAAATTTCTGCAAGTACTTTAAATTCTTCGTAGTAATAAACTCCGTCGCTTCGAAGCGTACTGCCAAAATGCAATTTATAATTTAAAAAAACTTTACCTTTTTCGCCTGTTTTTTTATTACTTTTTAATTTTGTATATTTTAAAGTTAAATTATTGTCAGTATAAGTGTCATACAACACACCTAACCGTGGCTCGTAATAATGTCCATATTGCCCTAACGATCTACTAGTTATTTTGTCTGCTAAAATTGCTTTAATTTTTTTCATACAGCACCTCTGCTTATTTTTATTTTTTTGCTTTGATAATTATACTGTAATTTTTTAATAAAAAATTAGTAAGTATTTGATAAATATAAGTTATTATCGATGAAAATATATTAATAATATAAATAGAGAGAGTTACTTTAAGTTTGGATTATTATTTTAAGATTAAGGAAAAAAGACAGCGGATTAATGAGTTAGGTGAAGTGAGAAGAAAGAAAAGGTTACTTGTAGGTTAAAGGAGTAAAAAATGGGGTGACGGCAGGTTTTTTGTTCTAAAAGTGTAAGGGTTATACTACCTTATTATAATCTCTTTTTTTAAAGTATAACCTCTATACTCAATCGGTGTCCAGTTTTCTTAGGGTTAGTATATTACCAGATACTCACCAAGTATTTCTATACCCACATAAGGGCAGTAAATGGCTTTATTTTGGGAGATAGTATAGGGATGGCTTTATAACATTGCTAACCGAAAAATGTGTTAAAACGGAAAATATGGCTTTTGGTGCAATATTGCATTCTACTGCCATCACCCTTGAAGCGTTTTTACAGAGCATCTGACTTTTTAACTTTCTAACGTTTTAACGGTTCAATCTTCCAGCTTTTAGCTCTTCTGCTATTTACTATTAACGTTCTATAAGTTTTTCAGCGTCCATTATCGGAGCTTTGAATTCTATACCAGTGTTTAATTCTTTAAAATGTTTTTCCGCACATTCGATTTTCAATCGCTCTTCTAGTCTTAATAACTCTATCTTATCAATACCTTTCGTTTCCGCTACAAAATAAAGCTTTTCTTCACCATCCTTTTCAATTACAACAGCCCAATCAGGATTGTACGTTCCAAGCGGTGTGTCTATTTTAAACCAGGAAGGTAGCTTTACGTATAGTTTTACGTTTTCAAGACTTTCTAATTTTTCAGCAAAACTTTTTTCAATATCTGAGTCATATAATACATAGTCATAAGGCGATTTTGCACTTTCCAAAGCATTATCATTTAGATAAGCTAACAGCTCTTCATTTTTAAATAATTCGACAGCGTAATAGTCATCTATTTTATAATACTTGATCCCTTCAGTCACAAAGAGTCTTAAATCTCTTTTTATTATATCAGCTACTTCTTCTATAAATTTCTGAGGATTAATTTTAAAGTCTTCAAGCCTATCTGCACTTATTAAAATATCTACCAAAGTTTTTCTGGTAAGATTTGTTTTACTTTGTAGAACAGTCAAAATATCCGGCAATTTGGCGACAGTATATATATTTTGAACATCTTCTTTTACCAAATTAGCCGATACTCCTGAATTCCTATCAATATTCACTTTAGATTTTTGCCCTATTATTCTTGGGGATTTTAGCTTTGGCATTTTTTTAATTTTTTCCACGCATCTTTCTATTAGCTTTTCACTGTCAAAGTCAAATAAATAAATAGTTTTTTGTTTTATTTTATTCCATAAAATGTTAAAATCTTCACTATCCAAAATAGCTTTGTTTAATTTAATTTTATTTTTTTTGCTTGCATCTCTAATTGGAAGCTTACTTGCCCTACGATTTAATTCTCTTATTACAGATGGATACCAGTTATTAAATTCAGGACTTAATTCAAGACTGCCACTTTTTAAGTCACTTACTAACAATGATGTCATTTTTCCATTATTGTCTATATAATTTTTGCTCTTCAATAGATTGTAAAGTCTTTCTGAATCATCATAATCCATTACAATCTCTGCTCCTTCTTCATCCACAGATAGAAGTCCGGCAAAAACATGTTTCTCAATGACACCAAATCTAATACCAACATCTTTTTCTATTTCATTTTGTAGTTTTTCAACAAAGTCTTTATAAGATTCATTGGCTACTACAGTAAGAACATTAATATTTGACTCTTCAACTCTTTTTCCGGTATTATCTACAGCAAGCCTTAAACCTCTCCCTATTTCCTGCCTTTTTGAAACATAAGTTCCAGGATTATCCTTTAGAGTACATATTTGAAAGACGTTAGGGTTGTCCCAACCTTCCCTCAAAGCTGAGTGAGAAAATATAAATTTTAATGGTTCATCAATGCTTAACAATCTTTCTTTTTCCTTCATAATAAGGTTATACGTGCTATAATCTGATTCATTCATTCTATTTTCTTTCGTGTCCTTAAATCTTCCACTTTTATCCTGTGCAAAATAACCATCATGTATTTTTTCTACATAAGTATCAATATTTTCAATAGAACTAAATAGCTCTTTATATTTAGGTTTACTTGCAGCTTTTTTAAATTCTTCTTCAAACATAATTGCATATTTTCCATCAATAACATTGCCGTCATCATCATAACTTCTATAGTTTGCCACCCTATCGATAAAAAAGAGGCTCAATACTTTTATACCTTTGCCCCTTAATTTAAACTCTTTATCCAAATGTTCCTTAATTGTTTTTCTAATCATAAATCTTTTTATTTCATCGTCGTCAATATCACCTACTGATTGATTTAGATAAATTCTAATACCGTTTATTTCAATATATTTATCATCTTCACCCCAGCTAATATCTTCTACCTTATATCCTTTGTAAATAGATCTTTCTCCAGAAATTTCATAGAGGTCATCACCCAATTTAACAGTCTTACTTGTCCTTTTAATTTTTCCCTTGTTTTCCAAATCAATCTCTACTTCAGCTTTTCTTTCACTTACACTAACCAATTTGATGTATGGAGTATTAAAAGATTCGTCTGATTTAACTGAAAATACCTCAATTCTTTTTACAAGCTTCTGCTGGTATGCATCTACAGGGTCAAGCTTATAAACCATGTTGTATTTATCTACATGGGTCGCTGAATACCTAAGAGTGCATAATGGATTTAAAGAAGATATTGCTTCCTTAGATTTAGCTGTTGTATCTACACTTTGAGGTTCATCAATTATCAATATAGGATTTGTTTCTCTTATAAAATCTATAGGTCTAAGCCCACTAAGTCTATCATTTGGTCTATGTATTATATTAGCTTTGCTTTCTTTTTCAGGGTCTTCAAAACTTTTTCTAAAAGCATCAATGTTTATTATCATTACTTGAATATTGCTTGATGTTGCGAAATTTCTAACTTGACTCAGATTTGACGAATCGTAAATAAAATAATCTAAAGGTGTTTTGTCATATAACTCATCAAAATGTTCTTTTGTAATTTGAAGAGATTTGAAGACACCTTCCCTAATGGCAACAGAAGGGACTACAATTATAAATTTAGTAAACCCATATGCTTTATTTAATTCGTAAATCGTTCTCAGGTAGACATATGTTTTACCTGTCCCTGTTTCCATTTCTACTGTAAAATTAAGTCCATCTAACTTTTCACTTCTTGGAAGTCCATTCCTCATCTGAATTTCTTGGACATTTTTAAGAATCTCTTCTTCTATAAGCTCTAACCTATTCCCAATCCCTAAATCTTTTATTACTATCCCTATAGATTCTTGCATACTAATTGTAAAATTGGATCCTGTACGGCGTTGACCTTTAAATATGTCAACTACAGAATTTATCGCATCAATCTGATATTGTAAGTTAGCATTAAATTGCAGCTTCATTAGATACTCCTTACATCAATGATGCCTTGTTGTTTTAGGTTTTGAATTGCATTTAATTTATCCGCATCGCTTTGAAAAGCATTATCTCTAAAAACTACCCTTGTTTCCACAAATTCTGATTTATGTTTTGGGATTTCATCCAAAATATCTTTTGATATCTCATCTTCAAGACATACCAGTAATGCACCTTTGGCAACATTATATATTTTATGTTTATTCACTTCTATTTCTTCAATTGCAGTAGTTAACTCAAAACCTAATTTAAGCAAGATTTCAAATAATACATCCTCTTTAGCCCTATCTTCTTTAATATTGTTCACCATATCAAGAAGATATTGGACAGTGTTTTCATTACTATAATCAGGATCCCACGTTTTTATATTTGAATCATCGAGCTTAAACACTTTAAAGCCGATATCTAAATCCGTTTTTCCTGTTTCCTCGACAATCTTATCGCCTGCACGACGGATGCGTTCTTTTCCGATTTCGCAAATATTTTTATAACCGGCTTTATATGCCTCTGACTTTTCATCAGTATTTTCAGGTAACTGCACTAAAATAAACTTTAGTTTTTTATTGTTTTCAGCATTAAATTTAATCACTGAATGCGCAGTAGTAGCTGATCCGGAGAAAAAGTCCAAAATAATATCTTCATCCCCATAAGTACCTAGTTCTAACATCTTTTCTATTAATTCAACTGGTTTAGGGTTTTCAAAGATGATCTTATTATCAAATAGCTTCTTTAATAATTGTGTTCCATTAGTTGTTGTTTCAATTTCTGTCCATAAAGTTTTTGCAACTTTTCCTCTTTCTATTGCCTCATACATAAATCTTTTGCGCATAGGTGCACCTTCACCAGTAAGACCAAATACAATTCTATTATCTGCTAATAACTCTTTAAACTTTTTGTAATCATTTTTCCAACTACAACCTGGATTTGGTCTATATACAACCCCTGTTTTTGGATTTACTATCTCATATTGTTGATTCGGTCTCCAACCTCCAACCTGAAATGGATCAGCTTTCCAAGGTCCTCTTGGATCGTTATCAGGGTTTATAAATCCTTCCCCATCTTCTTTAAATCTAAATTTTTCCCTATTTTTAATATAGAAATCAATCTCTTTACAGTAAACTAAGTTATAAGTATGGGAGACTGAAATTAATGCAGTATTTGTTACTGATTTAGTTGAATTCCAAATAATGTTACCAATAAAATTATTTTCACCAAAAACTTCATCACAAATTTTCTTTAAATTTGCCTCTTCATTATCATCAATGCTGATAAAAATAATCCCATCTTCTCTTAACAAATTCCTAGCCAACTTTAATCTTGGATACATCATATTTAACCAATCGGTATGAAATCTTCCGTTTGTCTCTGTATTTGCTTGGCTTGTTTGATGAGTCATTTCTTTATAATTTTTAATATTGTCTCTAAAATCATCTTTGTAAACGAAATCATTACCGGTATTGTAAGGTGGATCTATATAAATCATCTTTATCTTGCCAAAGTACGCTTTTTGCAAAAGTTTTAAAACTTCGAGATTGTCACCTTCAATATAAAGATTTCCTGTTGTATCCCAGTTTTTACTGCTTCCTTTATCAGGTCTTAAAGTTCCCATCGATGGAGTTTGAGATAGTCTAACTGCGTT
This sequence comes from Deferrivibrio essentukiensis, assembly GCF_020480685.1. Lineage (NCBI taxonomy): Bacteria > Pseudomonadati > Deferribacterota > Deferribacteres > Deferribacterales > Deferrivibrionaceae > Deferrivibrio > Deferrivibrio essentukiensis. Next base: position 60,892 of record NZ_JAJAFU010000009.1, on the reverse strand, counting down.
AGTCTTTCCATACCAGGTAAATTCATACTTCTCATCTGATTTTTCTATTTCATCCCCAAGAATAACCCTTAACTTTTCAAAATCTATTTTTCCTTCGGTGACGACTTCAGGGAAAAGCTTTTTTAATATTTCTATGTTTTCATTTGTTAAATCGAGAGATTTGCCATCCATTTTCTTGATTTCATCCATATTACCACCTCGTTTTAATTTGATTTTTCAAAGAGACAATATCATCTCTTAATTGAGTAGCTTTTATATTATATTCAGCTTTTTTATTAAATTGCGATTCATTTTTTATCATATTTTTTATATTAGCAAGCTCTTCTTTTAAAACCTTAACTTCTTCTATCAGCGATTTAATTTTTTCTTTTTCTTCAAAACTATCAAACATTCTAAAATCATTAAAAAATTCAACATTGCTCAAAACATATACTGCATCATCAATATATGCATATAAATCATAGAAAGTTGTAAAAGGTAAATTGGCAAATTTTAAAGAGTTTATAAATTTCTGTTCTATATTGCTTATTTTATTTAAATCTATCCAATGAGTAAAATTTATAATACCAAATACAGTTTTGTTTTTGTCAACTTTGTTTAACCTTTTATGAGCTGTCGATATTAATATTTCATTTTTATATGAAAAAACTAAGACTATCGGGTTTGGGATAGCATAATTTAGTAGCTCAGCAATCTTTTGAATCTTTTCTTTTTTTCTAATTTCAACTTTTATAAATAAAACTGATTCATATATTATTTCATCATCAGTGTATGGTTGAATATTTACATTGTATTTATTTAATACATTAACAATTAGGATTTTTTCAATAAATTCTGAAATAATTTTTTTATCTGTGGTATTTAAATCGATTTGTTCAAATAACAATTTTTTATCAATTTTTTTATTAATTGGCTTAACATTATTATTTAACTCTATAATTTCAAAAAAATCAGTCATTAAGTCACCTAATAAGCAAAAAAGTAATAATTTCAAAATCTTCTAAATCGTATTTTGAATCACTGACCATTTCTTTTAGATTGCCTATTTGAAAAATATTCAATGTCACATTTTCTTCTATTTTTTCAATTATTTCATCTTTCACTTTAACCAACAAATCACAATATTTATTCATATTTTTACAATTATTGGTCTCTTTTTTAAATTCATCAACTAATTCACCAAATACTTTATTTTGGCCAAGACACAGACTACGATAAATATCAAGAATTTTCTTTACGTTTGTATATTTATATAAAATATCGCCATTTTCATCGATATAGACCAAGTAATAGGGATAAAGTGGATTTTTAAGATTATTAGCTTCGTTGTATTTGACCTCTTTCAAACAAAAGATTACGCCTCTTTTTATGATATCATTTATTTTTTCGTTTTCATTTTTAACGATTGCAAAAATTCCTTTTGGAGCTTCTAATATTTCACCCTTATGACTCTCCAAGTATGTCAAAAGGTCTATTCTGAAATCATCTAATGTAAAATCAGTAAGAGAAATATTCCCTTGAATATCTTCGAGATCAAGCACTTCATTTTGCAAGCTTAATAGTTGTTTTTTCCTGTATTCTAAGTCTCTCATTTCGTTAAGCTTTTCATCAATTATATTTTCTTCTCCGGTAGCAGATACATCGACCATGACCATTCGCTCTTTTACTCTATTAATTAAATTTATATATTCATCTAACTCCATAGGTGGCCAAAAATTGACAAGTTGGATATATTTATTTTTACTCCCTATTCTATCAATCCTACCAAACCTTTGAATTATCCGAACAGGGTTCCAATGAATATCGTAATTAATCATATAATCACAATCTTGCAAGTTTTGTCCTTCTGAAATACAGTCCGTAGCAATTAAAACATCTATTTCATCTTGCATATCTGGATAAATTTTATCTCTTTCTTTTGAAATCGGGGAAAAGTTTAACAATACATTATTAAAATCAACCCTATCTAATTTCATTGTAGTTTTTGGGTTTTTTGCTCCTGTTACTAATGCAGAATTTATATTAAAATTTTCTTTTAGCCATTTTGCTATATTTTCATATAAATATTCGGCAGTATCTGCAAATGCGGTAAATATGAGTATCTTTTTATTATTGGGATTTATCGGATTATTAAGTTTCTCTTCTATTTCCTGCTGCAAACTTTTTAATTTTTTATCTCTATCCGGAGTAATTTTCTTAGAGGATTGTAAAAGGGATTCTAAAATTTCTTTATCATATAAAAGATCTTGTTTCCATTTAACTAAATCAATATCTTCTAATAATATTTTTATATTATCGCCCACGTAAAATTCATCATACTCTTCAATCAACTGTTCTAATTCTTTTAAAGTCAGCTCAAAAGAGCTCGTATGTTCTTCTATCTTATTTAAAATTAAGTCTATTTTCTCAATTATATTCCCTAAGGTCTTAGAAAATGAAAATATAGAACTTTCAAGCCTTTTAAAAATATTAGATTTCATTAAATAAATTAAGCTACTTTCCCTGTCCGTCTGCTTAAAGACAGTTTTTCCTCCCTTAATAACAGTATCATACTTTTTACTGTAATATTCTGTTCTTTGGGGAAGTATATATTTCATTGGAGAATAAACAGCTAATTTTAATCTTAAAATATCATTGTTTATTTTTTTTATTTCAGGGAATTCATTATTTACATCTATTGCCTCTTTAATATTTTTAGGTTTATTTCTAATAGGAAAACTACCTAACTCTTTTATATTATAATATTTTTCTATATGCTTTCTAGAACGAGCAATTGTTAGTGCATCAAGCATCTTAAAATAATCCCAATTCATCATATCTAATAATTTTTCTGTTGTTTTTTTATGCTCATCAAGTTGTGACCACTTATTAAATATTGTTTGTGCATTTTTTAATGTAGTATTAATGCTTGGTATATTTGTGGTTTCAGCCAAAGCATCATCTCTGCCTTCTGTAATAAATGCAATCTGATTTTTTAAATCCTGTAATTTATTATTTACTGGTGTCGCTGACAACATGAGAACTTTTGTCTTTATCCCTGCTTTTATTATGTCCCGCATTAACTTTTCGTATCTTGTTTCTCTGTCATTCCTGGGTTCGTTGTTTCTAAAATTATGTGATTCGTCAATTACGACTAAGTCATAATTTCCCCAATTAATATGTTCTAAGTCAATATCTCCACTTTTTCCAAATTTTCGAGATAAATCAGTATGATTTAATAAATCGTATGAAAATCTATCGTTTAACAATATGTTTCTTCTATCATTTTGCCTATAAATCAGCCAATTTTCTCTAAGCTTTTTTGGAGCTAAAACTAAAACTCTATAGTTTTTAAGTTCGTAATACTTAATTATTGCCAACGCTTCGAAAGTTTTTCCTAATCCAACGCTGTCAGCAATTATACAACCACCATGAGTTTCAATTTTATTAATAGCTCCCAAAACAGCATCTTTTTGAAAATTATATAATTTATTCCATATGTTAGTGTCTTTAAAACCTGTCCGGTATTGAATATTCTCTCTAAATTTGTTATCTTCTAAAAACTCATTGAATATATTATATAATGTAACAAAATATATGAATTCAGGCGTGTTATCTTTAAATAGCAATTCTATTTTTCTTAAGATTTCTTGTTTAACATCTTTGACTAACTTTTTATTGTTCCAAATATTATTGAACCAAGTTAAATAGTTATTGTTACTTTTTTCTTCTAATGCTGTAACAATGTAATTGTTTGATGTTGTAATAAATCCTAATCCACTTGTAGTAAATGGTGTTCCGCCTATAATAACAATACTTTTATTCTCATTTTCAATATTATATAAATTACCCTCGATTTTATTGTTTGTTATAGATTTAAATTGAGCACTACTTTTTACCCACTCATAAAATTTATTGGCAATATATGAAGTATTTAATTTATTCCTATAAATGTTTTCATCATCGATTCCAAAAAGGGCTTCTTCGAAGGGCTTTATTTGGTTTTTTAATAATTTGTTTTCTGTTCCCACAAAAACTGGGTTAGTATACAAAAATCTAAACTCAGATGCATTGTTAAGATTTTTCATTAATTCATAAAAAGCATAAATAGATATTGAAGAAGCAGCTATTGAAATTTTTGAGCCTTCTTTGATATGTTCCTTAAGTATTGTACCTACCGGTAGTTTCTGTTTGCCATTAAACACACGACTATTCATCGAAAGTCTCCGTTAAAATAACACTTTAAACATTCAGATACATTTTAACATAACATAATTTTTTTTCTATAAAAATAACGGTAGTGTCAATTTAATTGTGTCATCCATCCCCCTTGAAATCTTTTTATTCATTGAAGGTTTCTTCAAGAATATGTGAATATCTTAATTTTCTTAGCTGATATTTTAAGCTCTTGTCATTAAAGAGTAAGTATAATAATTTATTGGCTCTTTTCTCTGAGTGATAATATCACCTAGTTCTGATATTATCTTTAAGTTTCTTAAAACATCTCTCAATCCAATTAGTGAGTATCTATAAGTAGTTAAATCCTAGCTACCCATATTTTAATTTGCAAATTTTAGTAGAGTTATTCAGTTTTATTTACTGAACACACTTTTATTAATAATTTTAAGTATCTCTGTGAACCCTTTTTGTACTTCATTTGTCGATATTTCATCTGCCATAATATCTTCAATATTGTTACATAGTTCGTTTAGTGGAGTAAAATTAACAGCAGAAAAATTAGAACCTTTACTCCATCCTATTTCACGTGCAAAACTGACATTAATACTGTGGATTATTCTTCTTATTTTACCTTTATTAGCTAATTTTATGAAATTTTCCATAGACTTGTCGTTAGTACTTGCTTTATCCCACCTGCTTTTTAAATATGATATAACTGGTTTAACACAAACAATAATTTCGCCTGTATTTATATCTAAGTATAAAGGTAGTGCTATATTCATGTCCTTATCCAATGTAACTAAAATGCATTCATCTTGAGATAATTCTTTTTTCATTTGTAACCTCCTAATCTTATTCTCCACATAAACATTTCATTACTTTATAATCAACTCCCCAAAGTCCTCTACGTTCTAACTTTGCTCTCTCTAAAAGAGTATCTAATACTTGTTTAGGATACTTTTCTTTTTTGTAGATACATGCATAGCCATCTGCTACTATATCAAAATTATATGGTATCTCAGAACCTCTTTTATAAACTACAGCAAGACTTCGCTGATAATAGCCTTTGCCATAAAAATCGACTTCTACATTTTTAGAACCTGAAAAATATTTTTTAGCATAACTTGTAGCTAAATTACCTAATTTTATCATCCTACCTTTATCTACTCCACATTTATAAGCATCCTTTTCAAGTTTTTTGGAATTAAACTTTTCAGGTGTGTCAATCCAAATAAGTCTTAATGTAATATCTTTGCCATCTTGTAAAATATGGAAGGTATCACCGTCACTTATTTTTGTTATACGAGCAGGTGTGCCTGCAAAGGCAGTAACTGAGAATAAAAGAATCAAGATTGATAACAATTTTTTCATATCGATTCACCTTTTATTATAATATTTGTGACATTTGCTTTAATATTTCACCGAATATTCCTAAATGTTTTTACTATGGAACTTAATGGTTGTCGAGGATTTTTCAAAAATAAACAAGAAGGTAAAGTTGTTCAATATAATAGTGATTCATTTATTTTAAATTTAATTTGCAATATTATAACCAATCGGCTATAGTTAAGTATGTTTAATTTTGATGTTCTTATTAAACGACTGAAAACTGCTATAGAAGAATCTGGTCTATCTGTTAGAAAAGTAGCTAAAAAAGCAGGTATTCACGAAGTTTCTTTATATCGTTATTTAAATGGTGAAAGAAAGTTAAATAACATTGATGTAGTTTACAAAATATCTAAAGCATTGGAGATAAATATGGATACTTTTTTTAAAGATTTTAATGCTTATGAAGAAAATTCTTTATCTGATGTGTTTGTTACCTATGGTGATGAAGAATATATTAATAACAAATACGATAATTATATCAAACTACCTCTTATGGAATGTAAAGTAGGTGCTTATCCAGGTATTATTGAAATTGCAGATGATAAAGTAGATGGTTGGGTTTGTATAGATGCTAAAAACCTACCTAAAAATATATCTGAAAGATGTTATGCTTTTAGAGTGAAAGGCGATAGTATGGAGCCATACCTTTGTGATAACGATTTAGTAGCTATACTACCTTATCAAGAACAACCATCTTTAGAAACAATAATTAAAACAAATGTTTACCTTGTAAAAATCCCTGACGGATTTGGAAGCTATGGGCTTTCAATTAAGCATATACACGTTATTGACAATAAAACAGTTGAGCTTGTATCAGATAATAAGCAATACCCACCATTAACTATAAATCTTGAGGATAGTGATTTTAGGATAATGGGCAGGGTGGTTTGGATGTGGAGAGAAATGTAAAATGAAGGTGAAGTTATGGCTGACATAAAACTATTCAAGATTAAAAATAGTAAAGCTATTGAGCTCTATGGAACAAATGTAACTTTGGAAAAATCCTTACAAAATTTAATAGAAAAAAACTTAAACGAAATATTAGGTATTAAATTTATATGCTCTGAGCATACAACAGGTAAAACACATGCAGGAAGAATTGATACTTTGGGCTTGGATGAAAATGGTAATCCAGTAATAATAGAATATAAAAGAACAATGACTGAAAACGTAATCAATCAAGGTTTATTTTATTTAGATTGGCTTTTAAGTCACAAAGCAGAATATGAACTTCTTGTCCAAGATATATTAGGAATTGATGAACGGAAAAGAATTGACTGGAGTATGCCGAGACTTATTTGTATAGCAGGTGATTTTACTAAATATGACCTGTACGCCGTTCAAGTAATGAATAGGAATATTGAGCTTATAAGGTATAAGTATTTTGAAGACGATTTATTATTACTGGAATTAGTAAATACTGTTACAGCCGAAAATAAACCAAAGAATAATGGTGAAAAGAAATACTCAGGAGTATCAGACTTTATACCAAAGCTGAATGGAGAGCTTTCTGATTTACTCGAAGACTTAAGGAATTACTTAAAATCTTTAGGCGACGATGTTCAGGAAAAGTTCCTAAAATATTACATAGCTTATAAACGTTTTAAGAACTTTGTTTGCTTAGAAGTACATCCTTCTAAGGAGTGTTTAACCTTATATTTAAAGATAGACCCCACAAAAGTAGAATTAGAGGAAGGTTTTTCTAGAGATGTTACTCATGTAGGACATTATGGAACAGGAGATTTAGAGGTTATTATTAAAAATAGGACTGATTTAGAGAAAGCCAAACAATTAATAGAGAAAAGCTACAATGAAAACTAAGGTATTTATAATTACGGTAATTCTATTTATATTCTTTATTTTCTTTGACGTAGGCTTTGCACAAGACAATAAAACTGATGATGGCTACTATTGTAACGACAAGGAAACATTACAGGAATATGAGGATTTAATAAAAAAATATCCTGATGATATGAACGTACAAACATTGCACGCTTTGTGGTTGGGGCTATGTCTCAAAACAGGTAGGGGAGACATAACAATAAATCAAGGGAATGAAATATTTGATAAATATAGAAAGCAAATTATTGATAAACTACACAAACAAAAAATGAAGGATGAATCGAGCAAAAGCCTATGAAAGAGCTGAATATTAACCAGATAAAGGATATAGTTTTTCAGATTGAAAAAAGAAATTTGTATAGGAAAATTAAGATTTACGAATACGGAAAAGGATTGCCTTCCAATTGTTTCATCTACAATATTTCTGAGTATGAAAACAAAGATGTTTGGTTTATAATATATTCTATTGAAGACTTATGCCTTAAGAGTTCTTCTGTTATTATTCTTGAAACAGGTACTAACAAGGTTTTGTACGAAGGGAGTTGTCATGATGAAGGATAAAATAAAGATTGTCTCTGGCGGCCAATCAGGAGCTGATAGGGCTGGTTTAGATTTTGCAATTGCTAATGGTTTCCCATACGGCGGTTATGTTCCAAAAGGTTTTAAATCAGAAGATGGTGGGTTAACTAAAGAAAAGTACCCTAACTTAGTTGAAACTAATAGCTCAGATTATAAAGTAAGAACAGAAAAGAATATAATGGAATCTGATGGCACATTAATTGTGTTTTGTAGTTTATCTGGAGGAACAAAATTAACTGTTAAATATTGCGAGAAACATGACAAACCTTACATCCTCATAAATATGAAAGATGATATTTTAGAAAATGCTAAGAGTGTTGTTGAGTGGCTACAAAAGAACGGTATAAAAGTGTTAAACGTAGCAGGCAATAGAGAATCCAAATGTAAGAATAGTATTTATAAATACACATACTCTCTATTGAATACTACCTTTAATTTAAAAGACTCTATTTATAGTATTTGATTGTATCAAAGCTATAAAAATAGGTCAGGTAATGTAAACTTTTGTTTGTAATTTACTTACTGATAAAAAAGGACTACGTTTTTAAAAGTTTTTATTGTTACCCAATCTTCCATACTTATCACCCCTTTCACCTCCACAGTTAACTCTCTGGAGGCTTATTATATTCACAGGTGGGTCAATTTTAATGAAAAAACTGGGTCAATTTTACATGAAAATTTACACAAAATAAATAAATCAATAAAAATATTGAATAAGTACACTCATATTAATGAAAATACATTTAATATTAATAGGGTTGAAATTGAAGAATATGTGATTGAGGTAGTTAAAGCATTTAGTGACTTTTTTTATACTATTCAAGAAACTAAGGATAAAATAAAAAATAAACTTTATAATTATTCCATTCATAAAGAACTTTTTGCTTATACAATAGAGAATTATATAAATGAATTAGATTGCTTAGCAACTCACTATTTTGTTAAAGATATTAATATTGAATATTAAAAATGATTTAATTTTAGTGGAAATAAAAGGCTATGTTTTTGTTTATTTACAATGGGGATCTTCAAGTGATTTAAAAAAAGGTGATGGAGTTGAAACGGAACATGCTTTCCCTTTTAAAGCTTTACTTAATGTTGCAATAACTGAAAATGGTAATATTTATCTTAATGAACTAGACATAAAAATTCAGAATTTTAACGTAAATAATAGGAGTTGGTTTGAATAAAAACTAATTCTGCAGGAAATAATACAAACTTTGCGAAAGCAAAGTAGTTAATACACGCAAATTTTTTTTGCGGATAGTTTCAATTTATTTTTCTTATAAAAGACTTATAAAAGACTTATAAAAGACTTATAAAAGACTTATAAAACTCTATAAAACTCTTATAAAACTTTATAAAACTCTATAAAACTCTATAAAACTCTTATAAAACTTTATCAAACTCTATAAAACTCTATAAAACTCTTATAAAACTTTATCAAACTCTATAAAACTCTATAAAACTTTATCAAATATTATAAAATACTATCAATCATTTATAAAAATTCTACTTTAAAATTACAGTATATATGTTGAAAACAAAAAAGGAGGTAAAAATGGATAACCTAGAAAAATTAATCGACGAAGTAAAAATAGAATATGGTGAGCAAAACAAAAAGAAAAAAAGATTTATTTTTAAAACTGTAAAAACAGAAGATATTTTAAAATTATTAGAATCGAATTTGCCGTTACATTTGCAACTGGAAGTAATATGTAAAGCTTATAAAATAAAAAGCAATATAATGAGTTATTCTAATTTTTTAAAAAAGTTTTATCCTGCTGAATATGAAGCCTTTTTGTTGCGAACTGGTACTAAAAAGAAAACTAAAAAACAAAATATAAATAATGATAATAATGTACAAAATAATAATAATGATAATAATAATGTACAAAATGATAATAATAATAATGTACAAATTGAATTACCAAATAATGTAAAAACTATACAACATATTGATAATAATGAATTTATTAAAAAAGAAGATGATTTTTATGTTATTACGTTTGATAAATTTGAAGAATATCTAAATTTAGATAAAAATGAAATTAAAAGCAAAATTACAAAATTAAAACAAGAAAGTAATTTAAGCACATATAAACAAAAGCAACTGGAATATTATAATAATATTTTAAAAGGTTATATCGAAACTGTAGTAAATAATGAAGTAGTAAAAGTCAGATTTCCATTTCATTTTCAATTAACTAAAAATTTGGAAGATACAATTTTATTAAATACCGAGTTTTTAAATAAGCAATTAACTGTCGGAATTAAAAATAATACAATATATTTGAAATGGGATGCTTTAACCCCGATTGATTACTATTCACTGGATACAATACAGCAATACCAACGTATTGCATATAATTTATAAAATAAAATAAAATAAAAGGAGGTAAGAACTATGAGCAAAAAATTTAACTTAAACTTAGTTATGCAAGGCAAAGGCGGTGTAGGTAAAAGCTTAATAAGCAATATGCTAATGCAATATTATATGTATAAGAGGAAGGTAGATGTTATAGGCTTTGATGTAGATGCAGAACAAAACACGTTGTCAGAATGGTTTAATAATAAAGTTATTACAGTTGATATTGTTAATCCGGAGCTGGACGATATTGATAAAGATAAATTTTACGATTTTGTCGAATTAGTAACTAAAAATAATAATAAAAATATAGCGGTTGACGTAGGTACAAGCATTAGCAAAAGCTTTTTGGCGTTTCTAAAAGAATTAAATGTATTAACAATTTTAAATGATTTATTTAATATTAATGTGTTTAGTATAGTAACGGCAGACGAAAATACTGTAAAATACTTAAAAAATATTTTTGCATTTAATCAGCCTGCACATGTATTTAAAAATGAATATTTTGGCGAAGTAAACTACGATACAGAATATACTTTTTTTAAATTGCACGATTTAAATAAACGTCCTGTTAAAAAGGTATTGGAAAATAAAATACATTATACTGATATTAATAACACTAAAAATTTACATGTAATCGAAAAGGCTTATGCTTCCTACATGTATAAACATTACTTTGATCAGTTCGATAAAATATTTCAAGCAGGGGAGTAATCTCCCCTTTTTTTTGTAATTTAAACTCAAAAATTTTTTTTTACGGTTAAACAAAAAAGGTTGCTCCCTGACTCAAAAAAAGTAATGTTGTCAATATCTTAAAACTGTCGACACAAGGTCCCATTCCCTTTTTAATATTCTAATTATTTATTAATAAGTTAAAGCTTTTTCACTTAAAAATTACAGTATATGTATAAAAGGAAGGTGATAACTAATGTTAAAAAAATTAAATTTTTTTTTTAAAAAATTTGAAACCCCTGTTATATACCAAATAATATATATAACAAATAATATATATAACAAAAAAAGGAGGTAACAATGAGTTGCAAACTGCAAAAAACAAACAAAAATGAAATTAAAAACGACATTAAAAACGACATTAAGTATACCGGGATATCTTTAAGTTTAACCACTTACAAAAAATTAAAAATATTAAGTGCGCTAATTAACAAGTCAGCTTCAGCTGTAATTGAGGATGCTTTAAAAGAGTATTTTGATAATAATTACAAGCAGTTACAAAACTTAAATATTTTATAAAAAGAGGTGCACTTATGTCAAAAAAAGAGAAGGCTACACAACAAAATGTAGTGCAGCCTGCTGAAAAAATTGCAAAAACAAACGTAAATAACGCTAATTGTAATTTAGCAAATACAACACAAAATGTCAATAATAATACTATAAATAAATTAAACGATGTAGTTATAACTGAAAATTTTGGCAACTGGTTTAGCAAACAAAATGAATGGATTTGTAAAGTTGGTTTAAAGTTTAAAAACGATAGTATATATACACACAACCGACAAGCAGCTGTGATGAATAATATTGCAAGCAGAGTATTTATTACACAAAATAAATATTTATTTTTAGATAGCATAAGTAACGACTTAAAAATTATTAAAAATAAAAACGAATTAATTGACGTGCTAAACCGACGCTATTTATTAAAAAATAATGTCGATGAAAATTTTTTGAAAGAGTTATTAATACAAAATTATGTCGAAACGATACAATACGAAATCGATCCTTTTGCTACTAAAGTGCAATTGTACAAAAAAGATACTGTATTACATATTATATTAAATACAATAAAAATTAATACGTTTAAATTAAACATTAATATAACAAAAAAAGAATACAATGAAATAATAGCAGCTTATAAAAATCATTTTGAGCATTTAGACGAAATTATGCAGTTTTTAGTTGCTTGCAGATTTACCGAAAACCGACGCAAATCTTTTTTATATGTAAACGCACCGGCGGAATGGGGTAAATCTTTTTTTAAAAATATACTATTTGAGATAGGTTTAGCACATGAAATAAATTATGTAGATTTAACAAAGCAGCCTTCAGGTTTGTCTCCTCAAGATTTTTTAAATACATTTGTGCTGGTGGTCGACGAATTTAAATATTTTCCACATGAGATGAAAGATTTAACAAATTACTTTAGAGTTGAAAGTAAAAATCAGCTACGCAGTGTAGTACCTGTTTATGCTAAGTTATTTTTAAGCAAAGAGTTTTCCGAAAGCTTTACAAACGGAGTTGACGAGCAAATTTTGGATCGAGTTTCTGTTATTAAAATAAAAAATACAAAAAAACTTAGTAATATCGAATTATTTAAAAAAGATAGGTACAAATTTTATTTAGTTGTTAAGCATTATATTTATAACTATATTAACAAATTAATTAAGTATTATATAAATTTAGGTAAACACGAAGCTTATAATAAAGCAACAGATTTTTTAGAGCAATTTAACAATAAATATAAAATAAAAGCATTAAATTTAGATACATTAATAAAACAAAAATTTTATTATATAATTTATAATGTAGCGGAATACTTAAAACTTAAAGAAACAAATTTCGAATATAATGCAACATACGCAACACTTAGTAAAATTATATTAAAATATGAGAATATTTTAGATGACTTTATACTTTATAAAAACAAACTTATCATAAAAAGATTAACTAAAGTTTTTGAATATATATTAAAAACAGAATTTGATGAATCAGAATTCAAAAAGGCAAGATACAGAAAAACAGAAATATTTGATATTTTAAGCTGCGACGAAAGCAAAACATATAAAGTAAGCGGTGTAAGTGTTTTCGGTGTACTTTTTGAAATAAATGTAATTAAAAATACATTAATTGAACTAGGTATAAATATAGATAACGATAATAATAATAATAATAATAATGTTGAAAACAATACAATAAACTGTTTAAATACTATAAATAATGTAGAAGATTTTGAAGATTATGATTTTTATAATACTAATAATGATTTAGAGGAATCTATAACAAAAAACGGTTGGTAACTATTTGTTATCAGCCTTTTTTTTGTTTTTTTACGATTAAACAAAGAAAAGCTGCTCCCTGACTCAAAAGTGTAATGTTGTCAACAATTTAAAACTGGCGACACAAGGTCCGATTTCCTTTTTAATCGGGCTTTTGCCTTTTTTGTGCTAAAAAACTCAAAAAAAATATTGTACTTTTTATTCATTCTTTTTTTTGAATGGACTTTTTACTTAAAAAATTTTTCCCGGTTAAAGAAAAAAGTTGCTCCCTGATGCAGAAACTGTAATGTTGTCAATATCTTAGAGCTGTCGACACAAAGTCCCCTTTCCTTCTTAATCGGGCTTTTTGCCTTTTTTGTGTGCTGTAGTACTTTTTAAAAGGTGAGAAAGGTGAGAATTTTACTGTCAAAATTTCTCACCTCGAAGTTGTTATCTATCAATAATTTACGTAGTCAGGTGAGAAAAGGTGAGAATTTTAAAATCAGTATTTTTCCAATAATATCAATTATTTATTATAAAAGGTGAGAATTTTTTAGTAATTTATACAATAAAAAGTGTTTCCAGATACCGTATTTTAAAACAGTGTTGTATTATCATATATTTTGAGTATATAAAATGTAAAAAATAGCCAAATTTTTCTCACCTTGCCTATTTTTTAGGGTTAACTTATTGATAACTAAGAATTTTTAAGGTGAGAATTGTTTTCTCACCTTTTCTCACTTTTCTCACCTTTTGCTTTTTTTTTAAGCTAAATCATTGTTATTATTGGATTTTCAAGGTGAGAATTTTTTTCTAACTTTTTCTCACCTTTTTTTTTGTTTTTACAAAATATATTAAAAATATACTAAATTAAATTAGTATATTATATTTAAATTGATTTAATAATATATAACTTTATATGTATATATTTTTTCTATAAGCCCTCTCTATATTTTTCAAAAAAAAAAGTTATATAATTTTTTATATTCTATTTTTTTAATTATAAAAAATTTCATTTAATTAAATTAACCTCTATAAATTATTGATAAAAAAAAGAAAAAAAAGTTTATTTTTTTTATTTTTTAGTTTTTTGAAATTTTTTTCATGTTATATACCTGAATAGGATGTTATTATGATTTTCTATAACAAAATATATTTAGTATATAAAAAGGAGGTAAAAAATGTATTTAAAAACAATAAAAGTGGCTAAACACGAAAAAGATGCATTGCGTTCTTTGTTATTTCTACATTATGCAAAAAATATACATATAGAATATATTGTTGATTTTCTCTTTATGTTAGAATCTGTTAGCGGAAATATTAATTATAGTAATGCTTTAAAAACTTATTTAAGCAATATTGCGAAAAAAAGATTAAACCTAACTGAAAATGAACTTAATATTATTAATAGTGTTAATGTCGATGTCAACGATTATGCTAATAATATTAATAATAAAAAATATGCTAAAATAACAAATCTTTTGGATCAAAAAATCAATTTGTTAATTGGTAATGACATAAACATACAAAGCATATTTGCCGTCGGATTAAATAAAAGTAATATTAAAAACACAAGTAAAAATATTAATTACACAGCAGACTTGTCGGCAGCGGCACAGTATTATAACGACTATGTAAGCTATGACGATAGCATTGCCTCTGTTGATTTTTTTGATACAAATAGTAATAATAATATTGATTTTACAGATATTAAAACTGTATTAACTACATTACACAAATTAAATACTAATAATACTTTTTTTACTAATTTTTTTATAAATATATCAAAAGAGGAAAGAGAAGCTTTTTTGTTTAATGTTTATTTAAACAATGTAAATAACATAAAAGTTAAAAACAAGTTAAATACTATTATTAAAAAGTTAAAAGAATATAACTATATCGACAAAAAATTTAGTTTAACTAAAGAGTTGCAAACATACAACCAACAAATTAAAGAGGCTGAATTATTTAATAATGATAATAATTTACAGAAAAATAAAGGTAAAACTACAGTATATTGTATGAGCAGATAAAGAAAAGAGAGGTGCAAATATGTTTAATTGGTTGATAGGTAGCATCAAAAAAACATTAAGGGAAGACACAGCGTATTACAAAAAAATTTCGGATGACTTCAAGGCTTTTTTGAAACAGCAAGATGAAGAGTACAAAGACTGGAAAAAAAGAGATAGGGAAGGCAGGTTAACAGAAGCGGAAAAAAAAGAACAAGAGCAGTGGCTTCAGGATGATTTGAAATGGGCACTAGAAAACCCCGACATGTACAAAAAAGCGTATGAAAATTTTGTTTTAAAACGCAAAAAATAAAAAAGAAGGGTTAAACTATGGAAACTATAGAACTTAACGAAAAAGAATTGGAACTGCAAGCTGAACATATTGATAATAGAGTAGAAATTAGTTTGAATGATTTTTGGCAAAAAATAGAAGAGGATATTACTAAAGAAGAAGCAGAAGAGCAAGAAGAAGAAAAAAAATATAATTTTTTTGAGCATTTGCTGGGCATGTTAGCTGATAATGTTAACGAAGACGATAATATCAGGTTAAGACTAAATTTGCCGGAAGAGGTAAAATTTAGTAATGACAAGGACTTGTACGATAATATTAAACATTTTTTAATCGAAAATAATATAAATGATGAGCAATACAAAGACTATATAGAGTATGCAAAAACAAATTTAGGTTTAAATTTAGAAAAAGATTTTACTAAAAAAAACAATGTGAATATGCAAATTGAAAATGTATTAGAAAAAGTTGAAAAACATACACTAAACCATTTAAACATAAATATTCATACAAGCAATCCTGTTGTTGACTTAACCGTTAAAGCTACACAATTAACTCTAATGCTACAATTTATGCAATTAATGTTGTTTTTAAAAGTATTGATGGAAATTAAAAAAGAATACGACAAAAAGAAGCAAAAAGAAAAGTTTGACAAATTCAAAAAAGCAACTGAAATGCTAGAAAAAACTACAAAAAAACATGAAAAATTTATTTTAAATTTAGAAAATCCACTTATTGTAAAACAAATTAAAAATATGCACGAAATACAAAAAAAACAAAAAAATACACTAACTTTTAACGATGTTTTGAAGCATATACATAATAACGCATTATTAATTAAAACAGACAGACAGTTAAAAAAAGAAATAAAACGATTTACAAATAGCAATAGTGTAGCAAAAAGTAAAAAAATAAATATATTGCAGAGTTTGCAAAAAAAACAAGAAAAACAACAAAAACAAGAAAAAAAAGTGCAAAAACAACAAAAACAGCAAAAAATTAATATTCCTAAAATTTCTTTTAAATTAAAATAAAAAGAGGTGACATATGCAAAGTAATACTAATTTTGCAAAAATAATACATTTAAATTTTGTAAAAGAAGTTAATAAATTAAGCAAAGAAGATGTTATTTTAATTTTATCTAATTTTAAATATGTTGTTGTTAATATTAAAAAAGATGAGCAATTAAAGTTTATTAACGAGTTTTTTTTATATATAAAAAATAAATACAATAAAGATAAAGATGTTAAAACTGAAATGAAAAAGCTATTTCAAAATGTTAGTAAAGACTATTTTTTTGAAAATATTATTGTAAACACGATACATAGTAAAAATATATCTAATTTTTTTAATATTGTTAATACTTTTCAATATTTTAGCTACGGTTTAAATATGTTTTTTATTACAAATAATTTACTTAATAACAAAAAGCAAAATAAAGATACTGTACAAGTATTAAAAGCAATAGCAAAAAATTATAAAAATACTGAGTTAGCTGACGAAATACTTGATGAACTATTAAAAATAGAAAAAGAAAAAGAAATAGAACAAGCAAAACGTCCATCCCCTGCTTTCAGTCGACATTTATAATACTATCAATCATTTATAAAAATTCCATTTAAAAATTACAGTATATTAGTTGAAAACAAAAAAAAAGGGAGTTATAAGTAATGTACAACGAAAAAAAACATGCAGCAAAAGGAAACTTGTACAAATTAAGTGTAGGTATTATTGTTGCATTGCAGTTTTTTTTATTTGTTGGGTTTAAAACTGATGTTAATCAATTTATTCCTTTTGTTAATAATTATCTAACTTCTTTTTATATATATTTTATAAAATTAAACACTATTGTAATATATAACATTTTAGTTATTTTGAAAAAATTACATTTACTCAATTTTTTTGAAAGTGCAGTAAACTTATATAATAATTTGTTTTTTGTTATTAATAATAATCAATTTTTTAATATAAATTATTTTTTAGTAAATAAATATATAGCATTATTTTACTTAGTAATTATGTGTAGTTTATTAATTTTGTATTTTTTATTTAAACAAGTAATCAAATTTTTTATAAATGTATTTTTTGTAGACAATGCAGCAAATAATAAAAAAACAACAACATATAAAACATTAAATCATTTAATTAATAGTATTAATAACATTAATACAACAGACATAATACGTTTAAAAGCAAATTTTGATAAGTATGTCGAAAAATACGGAACTACTGATTTAATATTTTTAAATAAAAATGCTGATTTTTATAACAGCAATGTTTATTTTGGTTATATATTCGAAAATACTGATAAAAAAATAAATTTAATTAAGCATAGACATTTATTTAACGATAATAACTTATATTTGTTTTTAAAAAGTTTAAAAGCAACTAAAAAAAATACACAAATAAAAAAATATATTAATGTATATAAAAAAATAAAATCAGGGGAAGTGCTTTATGAGTTATAAAATTATTGAAACTGAAAAGCTAAAAAATTTTGATGATATACTAAAAAAACGCAGAGCTTTATTTGTTGCTAATACAATACTTACAGTTGGTACATTAAATACACCTCTGTCTTTTTTCTTTTTCTTAACAAATTTAATTGCTTTTAAATATTATAAAAAAATAAAAAATTTAAAAAAAGAAGAGTTGCAAAATATTGATAGCAAAGGGGATATCTTTTTTGGTAGTGCAACATTATACAATAAAAATTTAGATATATTAAAAACTAAAACTGAAATAGATTATTATTTTAGTTATAACGACTTAACAAAACATACACTAATTTTAGGTACAACAGGAAGCGGTAAAACTACGGCTTTTATAAATATAATCGGTCAGCATGTAGACAAAGGTGGTGGTTTAATTTTTGTGGATGGAAAAGCGGATGTAGATATACAACAAAAAATTATAGCAATAGCACAAAAGCAAAACAGAGAAGACGATTTATTTATATTAAATTTTATTAGCAATCAAAAAACTAATACTATCAATATATTAAGTGGTAGTAGTATTGAAATGAAAGAAGTACTCACTAATTTAATCGTACCTGAAGGGGTAAGCGGTGATAATCAGTATTTTTATGACAATGCTTTAAGTCTGCTGCAAATTGCACTTAGTTGTTTAGTGTATTTGCGAGATATAGCTAAACAAAAAATTAATATACAACAAATAATTAGTATAACAAGTAATTTAAACAATTTAGTTAATTTATATAAAAATAATTTTAAAGGTATCGATGTAAATTTTAAAGATGAAAAAATAAATAAAACGATCAAACAGTTAACTGTGGAATATTTTGATGCGATGGGACACGTAAATTATGAAAGTAATGATTTTAACGAAGAAACGATTAGACAACATCAGTATGCTTTTAGCACGTTAAAAAATGGCTTGGAAATTTTAAGCAGCCAATTTGGGCATATATTCAATAGTGATGACGCTGATATTGACCTAAAAGAAATTATTAAAAATAACAGTATTTTGTACGTTGCATTGCCTGCACTTGAAAAGTCTAATGAAACACTTAAAAAATTAGGAAAGTTAATTATTACTATGCTTCGTCAGGTCACGGCTGCACAGCTAACAAATTTAGATTTAAGAACGGAAATACCGTTTTTATTAATGTTAGATGAATTTGGAGCATATTCTACAAGTGAATTAACTACTATAATGCAACAAGCACGTAGCTTAAATGTTGCAGTAATTGTAGCTATGCAAGAGTTGACAAGCTTAAAAAACAGGGACGAGGATAAACTTTTAGACAGTGTGTTGAGTAATACTAATACACAAATATTTTTAAAAGCAAAGGAGCCGAATACTTTGCAAAAAATAGAGCAACTTGCCGGCAAAGAAAAGGTTTTTGAAAGAACGGAATACACAGCAAACAGTGTCGATGTGCTTAAAAATATTACATCGTATGAAAAAACATACAAAGCAACAGAACAAAATCGTATAAGTACGATACATTTGCAGGAGTTTTCTAATGGGCAATGTATAATAATAAAAGACGGTAAAATATTTTATTGTAAATCGCAGTACTTGCATGTTGATACTGCTAGTACTTATAATTTTAAATTAAATAAAATGTTTAGTTAGTGTGTCAAAAATGAAAACTAACTGGAACTTGCACGCACATATAGAAAAAAATAATGCTTATGGAAAGGAAGTTGGCTTTGCAAAAGAAGACTTTAAAAAACATAAGCAAAATTTTGTGCATTTAAAATTTAGTTTTAACGATTTAAGTTTTTTTAAAGCGGGTTATACGACAAAAAACGATATTTTAAAGGTACTGAAAAATATTTTAAATGAATTTACAGAGCAAATTGAAAACGGGTATAGCTACACAGAAAAGCGTAGAAACGGTAAGCAGTATGCACGCACTTTGCAAATAACTAATTTTAAAATTGCTGCACATTTAGATAAAATAGATCACCCGCACCTGCATTTTTTATTTAATAAAAAAGAAGCTAAAAATTTAGGTAATAAATATATACAATTACGTAAGTTATTGGCAAATATATCAAAAAAATATAATTTAGAAAATATAAGTTTTGAAAATGAAAATTATGTTAATAAAAATAAATATTTAAAAATAAAGCTGGAAAACTTTTTTTGGCAAATAATACGCAATAGCGAGTCAACCCCGGATTTTAATGTACAAAATGAAATTAAAAAAAGATTTGGTAACATAGAAAATTTTGAAAACTTGTTATTTAATTATGTTGAAAATTATAAAAATTATAGTTTTATTAATAAGTTAATAAAAAAGATTAATGATTTAGCAAATGAAAAATTATTTGATTTTATATATGAAGAACAATATTTTGAAATTTTAGAATTAATTAAACAAAAAGATATAGAAAAATTAAAAAATTTTAGTAATAGCAAATTGTTACGTGAGTATATACGTTATTGTTATAATTTTAATTATAGCAAAAGTTATATAAATTTTGATCACTTAAATATAACTAAAGATGTTGATTTTGTTAGTACATTAATAAAAACAATAGATTTTTCAACTACTACTAAAACAAATAATACTAATAATAAAAACAAGTATAGTGATATATTTAAAACATTAAATATTATAGTTAATTATGCAATTAATGTTAGTAAAAACGAAAAAGAATTATTAGACAACTTAAATGTTAACAGTAATATAAAAGTAAAATGGCATACAAAAAATAGTGTAAAGTTAGGTTTTACTTTTATTATAAACAACACTAAGTATGTTTATACGTTTAATAAAAGCAAATATAAAAATATAAGTAATGTTAGAAAAGTTTTAAAGGAAAATAATTATAATTATGTTAGTGCATTATTAACAGACGGTAATATCGGTAATATAAATAATAATATAAATATTGAGCAACTGCAAAAATACTATAATTTGTTGACAAAAATCGAAAAAGAAGAGCCGATAAAAGCTGCAGATTATAGCTTGCTTTTTAATAATGCTTGTATAAATAATTTTAATAACATAACACAAAATAAAAAAATAACTAAACAAGTATATTATAAAAAAATTAAAGAATTGTACGCTAAAAGACAACAGGAGATGCAAAAAAACTTTGCATATAGAAAGCAAAATTTTTCTTATAAAAATATAAAAAATTATATAGGCAACGAAAAAGAGCTAAAAACAGAAATATTTACTTATTTGTTTGCAAATAAAAATAAGTACAAAGCTAAAAGATATTAAGCAAAATAAAATCTCTACGAAATTCCCATTATTTATTAATAATTTAAAAATTTTTTACTTAAAAATCACAGTATATTTGTTGAAAACAAAAAAAGGAGTTAGTGATGTTTAAATTAAGTAGTAGTAATAACAATAATAAAACTGAAAAAAGTATATATGCAGAAGTGACTGATATAATTTTACAGAGCTTAAAAGAGGGTAACATTCCTTGGCAACGTCCATTTGCTAAAACTGGGTTACCTGCAAACTTTACAACAAAAGAGCAGTATAAAGGCATTAATGTACTTTTGCTTAATAATGCTATTTTAAAAAATAATTATGAATCTAAATATTTTTTGGGTTTTGTACAAGTCCAGAGTCTACAAGGTATGGTTAATAAAGGTGAAAAAGCACATCCTGTTGTCTATTTTACCGTAAAAGAAAAGGAGATAACTGCTGAAGAAAAAGATGAAATTATAGAAAAAAGACCTGAGGCAAATATAGTAGAACATTCAGAAAAAGAAGGTATGTATATATATACATATCCAGTGCTAAAAAGACATTTCGTTTTCAATGTTTGTCAAACTAATTTAAAAGATAAAATAATTAACGAGGAAATTAATGAAGTTAAAATATCAAATTTAAAAGATGATGATAAAATACAAAGAATAGAAAATTTTTTAAATTCGATCGAAAATAAACCGAAAATAATAAATACCGCAATAGGTAGAGCTTGTTACATTCCTTCGACAGATACAATACAAATACCAAAAAAATCACTTTTTGTTGGTATTGATGAATATTACTCTACACTTTTTCATGAACTTGTACATAGTACTTTACACGACAGTAGATTAAATCGTAAAGCTGAAGGATTAGATTTTGGTTCCCAAGAATACGCAAAAGAAGAACTCATCGCAGAACTCGGATCAGCATTTTTGTGTTGGCAATTTGGTATACAAAAAGTAATACAAAATCAAGCTGCTTATATTAAAAGCTGGATACAAATACTGGAAAACGACAAAAAAATATTGTTGCAAGCAAGCAAAGCAGCACAAAAAGCTGTTGAGTATTTAAATGAGGCAGGCAGGCAAATAAAAAAAGAAGATACAAATAAAAAAATATATGTAAAAAGGAGATAACTTATGTATGCCGATGTTAATTTAATTTTTGATATTGTTTTAGAGAAAAATAAAAAATATAAAAAACCGACAAAAATTGAATTAAAAAGATACATAAAAAAAGTTAAAGCTAAGTTAAATAAAGATTATAAATATTTGTCAAATAAAGATAAAAAAGATATTTTGATAGAAACGCTTAGGCAAGTGTACCCTAATTTAACTGTACACGTAATACAAAAATATATTTAAATTTATTTATATTTTTTTTTAAAAAAATGACATTTTATGTTATATATAAATGTATATAATAAAAAATATATATTTTAAAGGATATATATATGCAAATAAATAATAATTTAAACGAAAATAATGAATTTATTAATTATGTGGAGTTAGCAAATATTTTACATTTAAAGGTTTGCACTTTGAGAAAGTGGATGGTGGAGGGTAAATTTAAGCCGGGTAGAGATTATATTAAGTTAGGTACTGCTAAAAAATCTAAAGTTTTATTCAAAAAGGATATTATAAATAGAATTGATAAGATTGCGAAATTTTGATACTATTTTAAGAAAATATAAAGGTTGAAAATTGAGAAAAACTGTAAAAGTTAGAACAGATAAAGGAAAGCTTTTATTAGATTTTTATTACAAAAATGTTCGATGCAGGGAATATCTCGGAATTGATAATACGAAACAAAATTGGCGATTTGCTGAACGTTTAGCAAGTGAAATAGAGCAAAAGATTCTATTAGATACTTTAGATTATGCGGAGTATTTTCCTGAAAGTAAAAAATTAGAATTACTTGGTATAATTAGAAAAAAAGAATATTTATTTTGTGAGTACGCTAATAACTGGTTAGTACGCACGCAAAAAAAAGTAGAAGCTGAATTAATGGATAAAGGTACTTTAAGAGCGTATATAACAGGCTATAAAAAACTTAAAGAAAGCGAATTTTGGTATAAAAAATTAAATGAAATAACTAAAATTGATGTTGAAGATTACATAACTTATTTAGCAAAAAACAAAAAAAATAAAACTGTAAATAATTTATTAATACCGTGCAGATTAATATTAAAATCTGCTTTTGAAGAAGATTTACTGACTAAAGATTTAGCTAAATTTGTAAAAAGTTTAAAAAACGAAAAAGTGGATATAGATCCTTTTACTGCAGAAGAAGTAATATCTATTTTAAAACATTTTGAGCAAAAATACCAACATTTACATTTATTTTTTGCTGTAGGTTTTTTTACTGGGATGAGGTTGTCGGAAATAATTGGTATGCTATGGAAAAATTTTGATTTTAATAGAAATACTTATTTAGTTAATAATGTTATTGTTAATGGACAAGTAAAAAATAAAACTAAAACAGTTGAAAGCCATAGGGAAATTGTTTTGCCTGATATTTTAATACCTATTATACACAAACATAAACAATATACATATTTAAAAAGTGAATATGTTTTTGTGAATCAGTACAATAAACCTTTTACAAGACCTGATAAAATTGCAGAGTTATACTGGAAACCTGCTTTAAAAAAACTTGGCTTTAGATACAGAAATATGTATCAAATGAGGCATACGCATGCAATTTTAAGTATTCTTGCAGGTGATAACGTGCATGATATTGCTAAAAGATTAGGACATACAAATTTAGAAACTTTCTTTCGCAGGTACGCAAAGTATTTAAAAGATTATTTATCTAAAAGTAAAATATCTGATTTATTCTCTAAACAAAATTGCAGAAAACTGTCAGAAACTGATAACACCTAAAAGCTATCTTATTGGTAATAAATGAGAATATGGCGGGAGTGTGAAGGAATCGAACCTCCCTCCCAACCAAAAAGGCGGGACAGTCGGCTTTGAAGGCCGCGGGGGACACCAGAACCCCATCCACTCCCATGCGATTTAAACATACTTCAACTTTATAAAAAATTCAATTTGTAAAATGTATGTTTTATATATATAGTGCTTTTTTTAAAAAATGATTCAATGGGAGCATATTATGTATAATGTTTTGGTGATTGGAGCAGGCGCTATGGGGCTTTTGTATGCCGCCCAACTTTCAAGCTCTGAAAAAATAAATGTGTGTTTTGGGGCAAGTGGTGAGAGATATAAAAGGCTAAAAGATCACATATTTATATTTAACGAAAAAAAATATGATTTTAAAGTAATTGATATTGAAAACTATTCGGACAAGCCGTTTGACTTGGTAATAGTTGCAGTGAAGTTTTTTCAGTTGGATGAATCAATCAGGAACCTTTATAAGTTAATTGGAGAAAATACTGTTTTTGTGTCTCTTTTAAATGGTCTTGATAGTGAAGATATAATTGCAAATATGTATGGAGAAGAAAGGGTAGTATATTCAATGACAGTTGGTATGGACTCTGTTAGAAATGCTGATGGCTCTGTAACTTGTGAGAATTTTGGCAAACTAGTCTTTGGTGCAAAAAAAGCCAATCAAATAAAAAATGTAAAGTTGGTAAAGAGTATTTTTGATACTGCTAAAGTTGCTTACGAAATACCTGAAAATATAATGAAATCTATTTGGTGGAAATTCATGGTAAATGTAGGGATTAATCAGGCATCTGCGGTACTTGGCCTTAATTATGGTGGGTTTCAGAAAAGTGAAGCTGCAAGAGCCCCTATGCTTGGGCTGATGAAAGAGGTAATTTTGATTTCTCAATATGAAAATATTAATCTTAATGAAGACGAAGACTTGAATGTCAAATGGTTTAAAGTGCTTCACAGCCTTTCTCCTACTGCAAAGACATCTATGCTTCAAGATATTGAGGCAAAAAGGAAAACTGAAGTGGAGATTTTCGCAGGTAAAGTTATAAAACTGGCAAATAAGCATGGTATTGATACCCCTTATAATAAAATCTTTTTTGAGATTATTAAGGGGATTGAGAGCTCTTATTTATGACTTACTTGAAACTTCTATTTGCAGTCTTGTTTTGGGGTAGCTCATTTACAGCAGGTAAAGTGGCAGTGAGATATTTGCCTGTATATACCGTAGCATTTTATAGATTTTTTATTAGTTCAGTTTTATTGATAGCAATCTTTTATTTTTATAATTACAGGTTTAAGCTCAAGGAGTTTGTTTTTTGTATATTTGGAGGATTGACCGGGATATTTGCTTATAATTATTTTTTCCTTAAAGGGCTTTCAATCACTATGGCGTCCAAAGCATCAATTATTGTTGCTATCAATCCCGTCTTATCGGTAATAGGCGCAGTTTTTTTATTTAAAGAGAAGATAAATATTAAGCAAATTGTTGGCATTATATTGGCATTTTTGGGGATAATACTGCTTATTACCAAAGGGAGAATTGATTTGATTTTGACAGGCGGATTTAATAAAGGGGATATTTTTATACTATTTGCGGCGGTTTCTTGGTCGTGTTATACATTATTTGGTAAAAAGGTATTGACTAATATCTCTGCAATAGAGTCGACAACATATTCGGTTATATGGGGGACATTTATATTATTCCCTTTATTTTTAAGTGAAAATATTGAAAATTTTTATCATATTAATGCTAAATCTTTGCTTAGCATTTTGGTGCTTTCAGTTTTGGCTACAGTTTTGGGGTTTATATGGTTTTACGATGGGATAAAGAAAATTGGAGCATCAAAAACAGTTGTTTTTATATACCTTGTGCCTGTGTTTGGAGTGTTAATAGGTTTTATACTCTTGGGTGAAAGGCTTAGTTTGGCTGCATTGGTCGGTGGTATGGTTACAATAACCGGTGTTTTCATTGTTAACAAGTTTAGTGAAAAATAAAGTTGCCAAATTATTTGATAAAAAAGAACAAGTCATACTACATTAAATATTTAAAAATATTTTTTTTGTGATATAATGAAACTATGCGATTTAAGTATACCGGCGAAAAAAACAATATTAAGGTAAACGGCATTATTGATGCTTCAGACTCAAATGAGGCGTCTCTCATTTTATTTGATCAGGGGATAAATTTAATTAATCTGAAAGAAGTAGGTTTTATTGATGAGTATCTCTACAAGATAAAAGCGTTTAAAACAAAAACATCAAAAGTTAAGCTGGAAGAGCTTATCGTTTTGACAAGGCAGTTTGCCACTCTGTTTGATGCGGGGATTCCGGTTGTTAAAATACTTGATAGAATGTCAAAACAGAACTTTTCCGAAAAACTTTTAACTGCAATTTTGAAAATTAAAGAGGATGTAGAAGCAGGACTTTCACTAAGTGCGGCTTTTGGAAGGCAGAAGGGGATTTTTTCACCTTTATATATAAATATGCTTAAAGTAGGTGAGGAAGGCGGAGTCCTTGATATTGTACTAAGCAGGCTGGCTGATATCCTTGAAACCGACCTTGAGACAAGAAACAGGATTAAACATGCGACGAGATATCCGAAGCTTACCGTAGGGGCAATAGCGGTAGCTTTTAGCATCTTGGTAGTGTTTGTTATTCCAAAATTTGTTGGCTTGTTTAATAAATTTAAAGCGGAGCTTCCTTTACCTACCAAGATATTAATATGGATAAATTACTTTGTGCAAAACTATTGGTGGCTTATTATTTTTATAATCTTTTCCGCTATTTTTGCCTATAAAAAGTATAAGTCCACGGAAAAGGGGAAAGTTAAGATCGATTTGCTTGTTTTTAAAATTCCAATAATCGGACCAATTTTGCATAAAATATACATATCAAGGATTACAAGGATATTAGGACTACTTTATAGAAGTGGTATTCCAGTTGTTTCAAGTTTTGATATTGTGTCTGAAGTTAGCGGAAATGAAATAATCAAAAAAGAGATACAAAATGTTAAAATCAGAGTGTCTCAAGGTAACAATATTGCCGCTTCTTTTGGTTATTCTGAGTATTTTCCAGAGGTAGTTACGGATATGATTGCTGCAGGGGAAGAAACAGGTAGGCTGGATGAAATGCTTGAGAAAATTGCCGATTATTATGATGAAGAAACTGATTACGCTATTAAAAATCTATCAACTGCCATAGAGCCGATTCTTCTTGTATTAATAGCTGGCATGGTAATATTGCTTGCCCTTGGTGTATTCCTCCCAATGTGGGATATGATAAAAGTTATAAAATAATTATGACATTAGGCAGACACCCTGAACCTACTCATAGAATCTCAAGAACAGTTGAAATCATAATTGTGCTTTGCGTTATATCTGTTTTTGTGGCAATTATTTATAATAAATATAACACTATTCGGGATGAAGCTTTGGCAAATATGAGAAAAATGGAAGTAAATACGATATCTTTGTCGATAAAATTGTATCAGATAAAAAACGGCAAATATCCCAAATACTTAACGGATATTATAGATGAGAAAGTACTGGATGAGGAAACTGCAAAGATGCTTGGGTTTGATGAGCGTTTAGAAGGGAAAACCTTGCTTGACCCATTTGGAAAACCCTATATTTATGATAACACTACCGGATTTGTTAAATAGTCTTTTACCTTTTTTGAAACTTGTACACCTTTTTTAAATGCTCTGCGTATGTTTTTGAAAAGTGATGTTTTCCTTCCTTATCTGCTACAAAGTATAGGTAATCTGTAGACGCTGGATTTATTGCGGCTTCAAGAGAATATTTATCAGGGTTGCAAATAGGGGTAGGTGGCAGTCCGGATATTTTGTAAGTGTTGTATATATTACTTCTGTCGGTTAAATCTTTTTTTCTAATATTACCGTCAAAATCTTCATATATTCCGTATATGATTGTCGGGTCGGATTCAAGTCTCATTCTTTTCTTTAACCTGTTATGAAATACGGACGATATCAAAGGTAATTCATCTTTGTAATAAGATTCTTTTTGAATAATAGATGCGAGTATCACCGCTTCGTAAATATTTAACCCCATGTTTTTAGCTTTTTCTTCAAACTGTTTGGGTAGATTTTTAAAAAATGTTTCAACCATTTTTTCTATTATTTTTTCAGGTTCGGTATTTTCATCGAAAAAATATGTTTCAGGATACAGAAAGCCTTCCACATTTTTGACATTAATGCCGATAACAGAAGATGCAAATTGAGCATCAAGGCATTTTTCTGCAAATTTCTCAAATTTGGCAATGTTCAATTTGTCAAGTGTGCCTGCTATATCATAAATATTATAACCTTCCGGTATTGTAACCTTGATTTGATATGTTTTACCGTTGATAATATAGTTTAGAGCTTCATTAATTGAAATATTTTCAAATTTATAAGTCCCATATTTTATTTTTTTATCAAAGTGATGCACCTTTATTAGATAATATTTGAATAAAACAGGTGTTTTTAAGTGGGTAAAAATCTTATTGTATACTGAAGTGAATGGTTCATTTTTTTCAATTTTAAGGTTGTAAGTTATAAAAGTCCTTTCAAGGAAGTTTTTACAATTAATAATCCACACCCCTAAGAGTGTGGTGATAGTAAAAGTCAAAATTATAGCTAATAAGAAAAATTTTTTAAGCATTACTTGTGGGACTTAATAAGCTTTACAAACCTCTCAAACAGATAGGCTGCATCATGAGGCCCGGGTCCGTTTTCAGGATGGTATTGAACTGCAAAAGCCGGTTTCCCTTTTACTTCTATCCCTTCTACTGTTTTGTCATTAAGATTTATGTGGCTGACTTCGACTTTATCCTTTATGGACTCTACATCAACAGCAAAGCAGTGATTTTGCGCAGTTATTTCAACCTTTTGAGTTCTTAAATCCATAACTGGCTGATTCCCGCCATGATGACCAAACTTGAGCTTATACGTTTTTCCGCCAAGGGCAAGGGACATAATTTGGTTGCCAAGGCATATTCCAAAAGTTGGGATATTATTTTCGATAGATTGTTTGGCTATTTCTATACCACTTTTTATTGGCTCAGGGTCACCAGGTCCATTTGAAAGAAATATACCGTTAGGTTTAAGTTCTTTTATTTGAGAAAATGTGTAAGTATAAGGCACAACAGTGACTCTACATCCATTATCGGCAAAATACCTCAAGATATTTCTCTTAACTCCGAAATCAACTGCAACAATGTGTAAATCAAAGTTGTTATATTTTTTATAGCCGTTTTCCAAATCCCATGTCCCTTCTGTCCACTCATAAGGTGATTTGCAACTGACATATTGGACAAGGTCTTTACCAACTATAGACGCAATATTTTTTGCCTTTTCAGTTAACTCATCTATGTTGTCACTTACTGTTGATATTACGGCATTCATTGAACCTTTTTCCCTTATATGTCTGACGAGCTTTCTTGTGTCAATTTTCTCTATCCCTATAATATTATGTTTTTTTAGAAAATCTCCAAGACTCGTTGTAGCACGATAGTTAGAATAGACTGTGCTATATTCTTTTATGATAAAAGCAGATACAAAAGGTTTTATGGATTCAAAATCTTCTTCATTTATACCATAATTTCCAATTAGAGGATAAGTCATTGTAACCATTTGTCCGTAATAAGAAGGGTCGGTTAAGATTTCCTGATAACCTGTAATTGAAGTGTTGAAAACAACCTCACCGGTTATTTCCCCTTCCGCGCCGAAACTTATACCTTTAAAAAACGTGCCATCTTCCAACACAAGAAATGCATTAGCCATTTTGACTCCTTTAATTTTTATCAGAATATTAAGGATTTTTAAGATTTTTTCAAGTTAGAAAAAGAGCTCAAATTTAAAAATTCTGTCATTTCTGTAAATTGTAAAAATATTTTTATCAAATATGTTGTTTATGATAATTTCATTTATATCCGAAATCTTTTTGATTTCTATATTATTTATTGCAAGAAGAATATCCCCTTTTTTAAGATATGCCGGTATGGAGCTGTCTGTAACTTTTACGTAATCCCCACTTTGTTTAAATTTGATACCAAAAAAATCATTTAGAAGTTTTAACCCATAATTTTCAGGCATTGTGTCAGTCTTGATTTTACCCTTTAAAAATTTATCCCCTCTTTTTGCTATTATTTCAAAGGAATTGCCCGGCGGATAACTTTTAAAAATATATTTAAGGGCGGATTTTGTAGCAACAGGAATATTATTGAGCTTATAGATTATATCCCCCTTTTTTAACCCTATCTTTTCGGCAGAGCTCCCTTTGTCTACCTTTTCTACGCTAAGACCATCTTTTGTTTCTTCTATTATCATCCCTGTGTATGTTGGTCTTATTTTACCGTATTTTGTTATTTCTTCTGTGACCCTTTTTAATATGTCTATTGGTATTGAAAAGCCTATACCTTGAGCTTCTTTATAAATAGCAGAATTTATCCCAATAACTTCTCCGTCTAAGTTTACTAAGGGACCACCGCTATTTCCAGGATTTATAGGTGCATCAATTTGTATAAAAGTTGAAAAAGAGTTGTTTATATTTAAAATACGGTTAGTGTTACTCACGACGCCTGTACTTACTGAGCTTTCAAGTCCGTAAGGATTACCCATTGCGATAACAGTTTCTCCAAGCATAATATCACTACTTGTGCCAAGAGTTACAGGGGTAACATTTTTAATATTTTTTACTTTTATTATTGCTATATCCAGGTCTTCGTCACCACCTATCAGCTCAGCTTCGTATTGGACTTCATCCCCGGCTACAGCATAAATTTTAGAAGCCGATTTTATAACATGATAGTTTGTAACAGCTGTTCCAACTGTGTCGATAAAAAAGCCTGAACCTAAGCTTTCTGTTTTATATGTTTTTTTAAAGCCGAAAAATTCACCAAAAAAGGGGTCATCAAAAAAAGGGTTAAAATCCCGCTGAACGATTTTTTCAGTTCTTATATTAATTACACTATTTTTAATGAGTTTAACTGCTTTGACGACTTCAGTCTCCCTATGGGAGGAAAATGCAAAGCTTGCTGCAATAAGTAAAATAATTAGTGATTTGATAAGGTTGTCCAGCATGGGTATAATAATAATTGAAAAAATAATTAAATTCAATGAAATATCTGCTAAAATATGTTATGATTTTGTAAATACTTTGGTTGAGAAGGAGTATATAATGAATCGTTTAGGTGAAGATCTGTTAGCAAAAGGTTTGATATCAAAAGAGCAGCTGAGTACAGCTCTTGAAAGGCAAAAGGTTACTAAGGAAAGATTGGGCAATATATTGGTAAAACTTGGATTTATTACTGAGCAGGATCTGTCGAATTTTTTAATAGAAAAGTATAATGTGCCGAAATATTTGGAAGAAACAGTAAATATCCCTGCAAGTCTACAAAAGATGGTAGATTTTAATTATGTTATAAATTATGGGATTATCCCTTTCAAGGCTGATGATAAATCGATTTATGTTGGGATTAATAATTTTAACAATTTGACTGAAATCGATTCGTTAAACCAAAGATTAGGGAAGAAGGTTATTCCGTATTTTTTCAAAGATTCGATGTTTGAAAAGATTATGAGTGATTTTTCTAAATTTCCTTACGGCGTTAAAGATTATGAGTTTAAACCTTTCAAGGTATTTGCTAAGGATAAGCTTAATTCCAATTACACCCTTGCAGACTTTTTAAAGGTGCTTGAAGATTTTGACAACTCATTGAAATATGTAATATTTATGGAAGGGGAGAGGCCTGTTGCTAGAAAATCAAGAGTAAATTACAGACTTGTTTTTGATGAGATTAAAAGGGCTAAGATTCTTGAGTTTATTAAACAGACAACAGGGGAAGATGAACGTAAAAAGCTTGTTAAGGATGGGTATGTTAATTTTAAAAAAGAGTTTAACAATAAAACATATTCCTTTTTAATTTTTAAAAGCCAAGATAAGTTTAGTATCCATGTAAAAGATGCATCATCAACTATTCCTGATATTGAAAACTTGGGATTTAAAGAAGATATACAAAAATACTTAGTCCAAGTCCCAAAAGGGCTGACTATTTTTACCGCTCCGTACAGACACGGAAAGAGCACCGTATTTTCTTCCATTGTAAATCTATATAACAAGACTAAGCCTTTTAATATTGTAATGATTGATACTAATATTGAAAATTATATTCCTCAGAATAAGTCAGTTGTTACTATAATTGAGTGCGAAGAAAAGAGTCAGTTTTCAAAGAAATTGAGAATTGCTAACGAATTGGACCCCGATGTTGTTTTTGTTTCTGACATCCCGGATGTTGAAACACTTGATATGCTGTTAAATATATGTGAGTCAGGGGTTTCTGTATTTGTTGCAATGGATTGTGGCAGTATTAGTGTATTTTTTGAAAAGATAAACCTGATTGCTGCAGGTGCCAGCGACTACTATTTGAGCAGGCTTGCAGATATGATAAACGGCATTATAAATATGCGTCTTGTTCCTGTAAAAGGGATTGATAGAAGAATTTTGGTTTATGAATCGATATTTAACGCATTTAAGCTTAAAAAGGCAATTAAAGATAAAAATTTCTCTTATATTGATAACCAACTTAAAGGGACTCCTGATTTTATTCCGATAGAGAAAAAGCTTGCAGAATTATTTAACAAAGGTACTATTGAGTATGATGTGGCAGAGACTTTTTCAAATGATTTGGAGCTTTTCAAGAGGTATGCCAATATAAATATTTAATATGGATATACAGACCTTTTTTTCTGCAGATTCCCCTCTTATTTCGCTTCTTCCTGATTTTAAAGTGCGAAAATACCAAGGGGATTTGTCTGCATTTATTAATGATACGATAGAAAATTATGAGACATCTGTGATAGAAGCTCCAACCGGGAGCGGCAAGACCTTGGCATATCTTATTCCAGCATTCTTATCAAATAAAAAGGTGATAATATCTACTAAATCTAAACAACTTATGAATCAGCTTTACTATAAGGATATATCGGCACTTAAGCAACTCACCATGTGGGATAAGTATGTAAGCGTACTGAAAGGTAAAAAAAACTATTTCTGTCTTCAGAGATATTTTAAGTATATATTGCCCTTTGCAGATGAATATCCTGATGTAGTGGCGTGGTATAGCGATAATAAAAATGAAGAGATTGTAGAAGTCCCGTATTATAGATTTGATGAAGCAACCTATGATAAGATAACTGCTGACAGTTTTCAGTGCAGTGCCGGCAAGTGTGAATATTTCGGGGTGTGTCATTTTTATAAAGCAAAAGAGATTGCCAATATGTCTGATATTGTCATAACAAATCACTATTTGCTTCTCACTGATATAGCGTCAAAAAGTAAATCGGGCTTTTTGTCAAACTTTGAAAATTTTGACCATATTATTTTTGATGAAGCTCACTCGATTGTTGATATTTTTCCTATGTTTGCCGGGGAAGAGGTATCTTTAAACAACTTGAAATCCTTTTTAAAGGATAACAAAGATTTAATGAGAATTGACTTATACATAGAGATAAGAAACAAAATTAGAGTTTTTGAAGCAAAAATTAAAAATAAAGAAACTCTGAATGAAATTCATATAACCACATTTGAGAACATCTTAAATTTTATAAGAGAAAACATATTGGATTTATTGGATAATGACGAAAGGGAAAATTTTAAAAAGATTGAAAAAAGCTTTAAGTTTATACTTGAGCATACGGGGGTAAAGTTGGTTGAGCCCACCAAACAATCTGCAATTATAAAATTATTGCCACTTAAAGTTAATGATATATTTTACGAAGGGCTTATTAAAACAGCTATTAGTGCTACTTTTATCAGTGCTACCCTTACTACCGACAAATCATTTGATTTTTTCAAGGAAGAACTTGGTTTGCCAAACAATATCTCTGAATATATTGTCGATCAAAACAATTTTAGAAAAAATTCCGTATATGTAATTCCTAAAAATATCAAAGATAAGTCGAAGTTATATATAGATTATGTAAGTAGAGTTGATGCGCCTATGCTTATAATTTTTAACAGCATAAGCATGATGAATAAAATGTATGAAATATTAAAAGATAATGTTAAAAATAAGAATATTATTTTGCAGCAAAGTGTAAATATGGGTGAGTTTTTTGCTGATAGCAAAGATGTAATACTTGGTTGTGCTGTTTTGAGGGAAGGGATAGACATAAAGACAAATTCCAAAATAAAATGTGTAATTATAGACAAACTTCCCTTTGAAAATATCAGTGATGTTTATCTGAATATGAAGGCAAAAGATATTGAAGAAAACGGCAAAAATTCTTTTAAAGACTTTTATCTGCCGCGCGCAGTTATATATTTCAAACAGTCTATCGGAAGATTGATTAGAAGTGAAGATGATTCAGGTGTTTGTATAATTTTGGATGACAGGGTACTTACTAAAAATTATGGGAAGTATTTCCTTGAAGAAATAGATAAAAATAGAATATATGATGATTTGCAGTCTGCACTTAATGATTTGGAGGATAGTTATGAACAGTATTAAATTGGACTATAATTTTTGTATGAGCGATAACGTTAATTCATCTATTTCATACGATGACTTGCTAAAAAAGATAAATCAAGTCAAGTCAGGCTATTCCAAACTTATGGAAATGGTTTCAAGTGGTGAGGTAGGATTTACTAAGTTGCCTGACAAAGACTTAAGTAAGATTGTTGATTATGCAAAAAGTGTAAGCGGGCAGTTTAATGATATGATTGTAATTGGGATTGGTGGCTCATCACTGGGGTTGGAAGCTATAGAAAATGCTCTTTTACCATTTAATTTTAATACATTAAGCCTTGCGGAAAGAGGATATTTTCCAAGGCTTTGGGTAGCAGATAATATTGACCCGGTAAAGATAGGGTGGATACTTAAAAAGTGCAATCCAGAGGATACTTTGGTCTTGATAGTGACAAAATCGGGTAGCACCGTTGAAACAGCCGCAAATGCTTCTGTTGTCGTGGAATGGCTTAAAGAGTCCGGTGTTGATATTAATAAGCATGTTGTGGCGATTACCGACCCTGAAAGCGGGAGTTTGAGAAAATATGTGAATGAATCAGGTATTCAGTCATTTGAGGTGGAAAAGAATGTAGGTGGGAGATTTTCAGTTTTATCTGCGGTGGGGCTTTTACCTGCTGCAATTTTGGGCGTAAAGGCAGAAAAATTATTAGAAGGTGCTAAAGCTGCCCTTGAAAATGAAAGACAGTTTTTAACACTTTCAGCTCTTTATTTGCACTATTATCTTGAGAAAAGGATTAACGTGTTAATGCCTTACAGTTCAAGTTTACAAAAGTTTTCTTTTTGGTTTTCTCAGCTTTGGGCTGAAAGTCTTGGTAAAAAGTATGATTTAAGCGGCAATGAAGTGTTTACGGGGACGACTCCGTTTCCTGCAATAGGTGCTAATGACCAACACTCATTGGTACAGCTTTTTAGAGAAGGCCCTGATGACAAATTGGTTACATTTGTGGAAGTGAAAAGTCACACTTTGGAGAAATCTATCAAGGAGCCTTTTTATGAAGATTTCAATTATTTGAAAGGGGTAGAGCTGTCAAATCTTTTAAATACCGAGCTTGCTGCCACTGAAGCAGCCCTTTTAAAAAGTAAAAGGCCAAGTTTAAAAATAATTGTAGACTACCTTGATGAATTTTCTTTGGGGTATCTTTTTATGTTATATGAACTTACTACCGCTATAGTAGGTCTTAGTTTAAATGTTAATCCGTTTGACCAGCCCGGTGTTGAGGAAGGAAAACAGTTTGCATATGGAATTTTAGGTAGAAAAGGTTTTGAAGAAAAACTTATGGAATTTAAAAAACTGAATAGTAAAATTGATGAGTACATTATTTGAACAAGAGCTGTTAAAAAATCTAACTTACTGTAAGAATAAAAAAATACTTGTTGCCTTTTCAGGTGGGGCTGATTCATCAGCTCTTTTGTATGCTCTCGTAAAAAATAATTTTGATGTAATTGCTTGCCATGTGAATCATTCCATAAGGGGAGAGCTTGCAGATAGGGATGAAAAGTTTTGCGAGGATTTTTGCAAAAAACTTAATATTGAATTGATAGTAAAGAGAATAAATGTCCCCGAATATGTAAATAAAAATAATGTTAGTGTTGAGGATGCTGCAAGAAAACTTAGATATGAAGAGTTATTTAA
Organism: Deferrivibrio essentukiensis; assembly: GCF_020480685.1. Taxonomy (NCBI): domain Bacteria; kingdom Pseudomonadati; phylum Deferribacterota; class Deferribacteres; order Deferribacterales; family Deferrivibrionaceae; genus Deferrivibrio; species Deferrivibrio essentukiensis. The sequence goes on along the minus strand of NZ_JAJAFU010000009.1, from coordinate 24,513 downwards.
GGTGTTTGAAGAGAAAAATGCCGATTATATCTTTACTGCACATCATTTGGATGATCTTGTAGAGACATTTTTTGTAAAGCTTTTTCAAGGAAGCTCTATTTACAACTTAAAGGGGTTTGGATTTAATGAAGAGTTTTTAAAAAGACCGTTACTTTACGTTGAAAAGGGAGTGATTCTTGATTTTATTGAAAAGAAAAATATTCAATTTGTTGTTGATGAGACTAATTTTTCTTCAGATTATGTTAGAAATTGGCTGAGAGCAGAAATTATCCCTGCGATTAAGAGTTATAGTGCTGGATATTTAAAAAATGTTATTAAGCTTCAAAATGAATCTGGTGAGTTGAAAAATTATCTTTTGCATAAAACAAGAAATGTAGAGTTTGATAGGCATAGTGGTTATTATTCCTGTAATTTGGAAAGGATTGTCAAATTAGATTCTTATGAAAAAAAGTTTGTTTTAGCAGAATTTTTTAAAAATTTTTTTAGAGTAGAAAAAGTACATGTTGAGTTGGCTTTAGAATGTTTTGAAAAGAGTGAGCACTCTGTGAGAATAAATTTACCAAAAGACTATATTTTTGAAAAAAGTTATGATAAAATCTATTTTTTTAATAAAAATATGCTGGGAGGGTTTAAATATAATAAAAGCTCCGGAGTAAGTAATATTTTTATAAGTGAAATTGGTAAACATATTGAGTTTTCAGGAGAGTTTGTTCAAAAGGAGTTAACTGTTAGAAACAGGCTCCCCGGGGATAGATTTAAAGGGAAAAAAGTAAAAGACCTTTTTATAGATAAAAAAATAGACCTTTTTTTAAGAGATATTTCATGTGTAGTTGAAAGTTGTGGCAAAATTATTTATGTTGAAAACATTACAGAGAGTGAAAATATAAAAATAATAATGATAGATTAGGAGAGTGTATGGACAAGCATGTTTTGGAACCTTTTATAAAAAAGGAAGATATAGCAGTTAAGGTAAAGGAGTTAGGTGAGAAAATTACCAGAGACTTTAAGGGTGAGAAGGTGTTACTTGTTGGTGTATTGAAAGGTGCCTGGATGTTTCTTAGTGATTTGTCTAAGAATATAGATCTCGATGTTGAAATTAGTTTTATAAGTGTTTCAAGCTACGTAGGGGAGAAGACTACCACAAGTGGTGTTGTTCGTTTAATGTGTGATATAGACAGACCGCTTGAGGGTAAAAATTTGATTTTAGTGGAAGATATTGTTGATACAGGTTTGACCTTAAATTACTTGAAAAAGCTTCTGTCGGTAAGAAAACCAAAATCTATCAGTATTTGTACTCTTTTGGATAAACCGTCAAGAAGGGTAGCTCCGATTAATCCGGATTATTCTGCTTTTGAAATACCGGATGAATTTGTTGTAGGCTATGGGCTTGATTTTAATAACAGATATAGAAATTTGCCTGAAATATACAAATTAATTATTAGTGAAGATAATTAGGAGGAATAATGAAGAACAATTTTTATAAAAACATTTCTTTATGGTTTGTAATAGCATTACTAATGGTAGTAATGTTTAATTTTTTTGATGCAGGCCAAGGGGTAAGACAAAAAATATCTTATTCGGATTTTATTAATAAAGTAGCTACTGACCAGGTGCAGACAGTCCTTATAAAAGATAAGCTTATAACAGGGACATTTCAAAATGGCGAACAATTTGAAACATTTGCTCCAGATGATAACGAACTTGTCAAAATGTTGAGAGAGCATAATGTTCAAATATTTGTCAAGCCACCTGAACAAAACCCTTGGTATTTACAGATTTTGATTTCATGGCTTCCGATGATTCTTCTGATAGGAATATGGATTTTCTTTATGAGGCAGATGCAGGGAGGAAGCGGAAAAGCGTTTAGTTTTGGCAAAAGTAAGGCTAAACTTTTAACTCAGGATCAACATAAAGTTACTTTCAAAGATGTTGCAGGGGTTGAAGAGGCTAAAGAAGAGCTTGAAGAGATAATAGAGTTTTTAAAAGATCCTCACAAATTCCAAAAGTTGGGTGGAAAGATTCCAAAAGGTGTCCTTTTAGTTGGCCCTCCGGGGACAGGTAAAACACTTCTTGCAAAAGCGGTAGCAGGGGAGGCTGGTGTTCCCTTTTTTACGATAAGTGGTTCTGATTTCGTTGAAATGTTTGTCGGTGTTGGAGCTTCAAGGGTAAGAGATTTATTCGAACAAGGTAAAAAGAATGCTCCATGTATAATTTTTATAGATGAAATTGATGCGGTAGGTAGACATAGAGGTGCAGGACTTGGCGGAGGCCATGATGAAAGAGAGCAGACATTGAATCAGCTTCTTGTTGAAATGGATGGTTTTGAGTCGGCTGAAGGGGTAATTCTCATAGCAGCTACTAACAGGCCTGACGTGTTAGACCCTGCTCTTTTAAGGCCAGGAAGATTTGACAGACAAGTAGTAGTTCCAAGGCCAGACTTTAAGGGTAGATTTGAAATATTAAAAGTTCATGCTTCTAAGACACCGCTGGCAGATGATGTTGATTTGGAAGTAATAGCAAAAGGGACGCCGGGATTTGCAGGTGCTGAGCTTGCAAACCTTGTAAATGAAGCAGCGCTCCTTGCGGCAAGAAAAAATAAAGATAAAGTTGGTATGGCAGAATTTGAAGAGGCCAAAGACAAGGTAATGATGGGGAAAGAGAGAAGGAGTATGGTTATCTCCGAGGAGGAGAAGGAGAATACTGCTTATCATGAGGCTGGTCATGCCATTGTAGCAAAATTTATCCCTGGCAGTGACCCTGTTCACAAGGTGAGTATTATTCCAAGAGGTATGGCGCTTGGTGTTACCCAGCAATTGCCTAAGGATGATAAATATATGTATACAAAAGAATATCTTGAGGGAAGGTTGGCTGTATTGATGGGTGGCAGAGCAGCTGAAGTATTGATTTTTAATAGATATACGACAGGTGCAGCGAATGATATAGAAAGGGCTACGGATATAGCAAGGAATATGGTTTGTTCTTGGGGTATGAGTGAAAAGTTGGGGCCACTTGCTTTCGGAAAGAAGGATGAAGCGATATTTTTAGGAAAAGAATTGTCAACTCACAAAAATTTTAGTGAAAAGACTGCAGTAATGATAGATGAAGAGGTAAAAGCTATTGTAACAACAAGCTATAGAAGAGCTTATAAGATTTTGGAAGAACATTTGGATGTGCTTCATGCTGTATCTAAGTTGTTGTTGGCAAAAGAGACTATTGATGGCAAAGATATTGATTTAATTATAAATGGTGCTGAAGTTAGCGAAGAAGTTGAAAAGAAGGAAGATGTTACAGCAGATTAGTCCAGAGAAAGACAGGCTGATATATGAAATTAAAAAGATAGGTGCTGACCCATATGCCCTGAAGATGTGGGAAAAAGGGGTCAATATCAATATAAAGCTTAAAAATATAAGCTATGCTCAGGCAAATATTATTAAGCAAGAAGCAATTGCAAGTGGTATTGATGCTGTAGTATCCAGAGGCACAGTATCAGGGGCAAAAGAGAAGACAGATATTTTAATTTTGGGAAACATAAATGGAGTAGCAAGGCTTGTAAATCGGCTTAAGCTTCAGCCTTTCGGTTTGGAAAAATTGGCAGAAGATATTATTTATTTTATGTCTGAAAATAGGAAAAATTATTTTTTGGCAAGAGATAAAAAGATTGAATTATCAAAGACTGTTGTTATGGGTATATTAAATGCCACTCCTGACTCTTTTAGTGACGGAGGGGAGTATCTTTCAAAGGAAAGGATTGATGAGCGGCTTACATTTTTAAACAAGTATTCGGATATTATAGATATCGGCGGTGAGTCGACAAGGCCTGGAGCTGTTGAGATTACTGATAGTGAGGAGAAAGACAGAATTTCTTACCCACTTGAAAGGGCATTGGAGCTGACTGATAGGGTAATCTCTGTTGATACTACAAAATCAAAGGTTGCAGAATATGCTCTTAATAAAGGGGCTCACTTGATAAATGATATCAGCGGACTTACATTTGATGCTGATATGGCAAGAGTTTGTGCTGATTTTGGAGCTGCTGTCTGTATTATGCATATCAAAGGGAGACCAAAAGATATGCAAGAAAATACTGACTATGTAAATATGCTTGAAGAGATAAAATACTTTTTGTATGACCGTATAGATTACGCTTTAAAAATGGGAATCGACGAGAATAAAATAATAATTGATCCGGGTATAGGTTTTGGGAAATCATTGGAAGATAATTATGTTATAATTAAATATCTTAGTGAGTTTGAAAAGCTTGGCTTCCCTTTGTTGATTGGCTTGTCAAGAAAATCTTTGATAGGTAAGGTAGATGGAAGTAGGGCTGGCGAAAGGGATTTGACATCTAAGGCACTTGAGGCAATTAGTGTTGTAAATGGTGCAGATATTATTAGGACGCATGACGTGGAGAGCTTGAGCAAAATACTTACTGTTGTCGATTTTTATAAAAAGGTGAATATTAATGGTTGAAATATTAAAATCGTTCTCCATTGTTGATGTTATAGATATCGCAATAATCAGCTTTATTATTTATAAAGCTCTTATCCTCATTAAAGGGACGAGAGCCTTCAACATGATATTCGGGATTGTTGTAATAATCATTTTATCACTTATTTCAAAATATGTGGGACTAAAGACAACCAGCTGGGTAATGAGCAATCTTTCTGGTTACCTGTTTTTGACGATTATTGTGCTGTTTCAACCTGAAATAAGAAGAGCTTTGGCATTTATAGGCGATACAAAGGTTTTTGGTACAGGTGTGGTAAGTTATGAAAAAATTATTGATGAAATTACAAAAGCAGCAACCATACTTGCAAACAGGCAGATAGGTGCTTTAATTGTTTTGGAAAATGAGACAAAGCTGGAGCACTACATTCAGGCAGGTACGCTTATAGATTCTTTGGTTACAAAGGATTTGCTTGTGAGCATATTTATTCCGTATTCTCCGCTGCATGATGGTGCCGTTATTATCTCGGAAGGGAAGCTAAAATTTGCTGGTTCCATTTTACCTTTAACCAAGAAAGAGAATATTGATAAAAAGTTTGGTACAAGACACAGGGCAGCCCTTGGCATTACCGAGGAAACCGATGCTATATGTATTGTGGTCAGTGAAGAAAGAGGTACTATTTCATTGACTTACAAGGGTAAAATTTCAAGTGAGCTTGATGCAGAATTGCTGAAATCTTCATTATTTGATATTGTAAATATGTATAAAAGTAATAGTAAAAAAGGGAAAGTAAGTGACTAATAATCTTTTACTTAAAATTACAAGTGTTATTTTGGCTATCGGTCTATGGTTTTTTATAGCCACTTCAGATTATACGGAGGTAAGTTTTACTGTACCTATAAAGATAGAAAATCTTGACAGTAGCCTGGTAGCCATAAATAAAACAGGTCTTGTAAATGTTGTTTTAAGGGGGCCTAACTTTTCACTTAAGAATATGTCATACAACGATATAAAAATAAGTATTGATGCGTCAAACTTCAATGTGGGTGAGATAAAATACAGAATAAAGCTTAGCGAAGTCAAAGTGCCGGCTGGGATAATTGTTGTAGAAATTGTGCCTTCTGAAGCCGTTTTCTTGGTAGACGAAGTAATTACCAAGAGTGTAAAAGTTAACCCTACTTTTATAGGTGAGCCTTTAAAAGGGTACAAGGTGTCGAGTGTTAATATGATTCCTGACTCAGTTAAATTGCAGGGTGCTAAGAGAATATTATCGAAACTTGATTTTGTTGACACACTGCCCATTAATTTGTCTTCAAGATATGAGACTTTAATTTATAGTGTCGGATTGAAGTTGCCTGACGGTGTTAGTGTCGTTGAAAATACGCAGATTGATGCGATAGTAAAGTTTTCCGAAGATATTGTGGAATATAGTTTCAATGATTTTGTTATAAATTTCAGAGGAGCTAATCCTGACTTTAAGTATGAAATTATTGACAAGGAGATAAATGTAAAACTTAAAGGCAGATCTGACAGACTAAATTCAGACAATGCAAAAAAACTTTTAGAGCTATATGTGGATGTTTCTAAGGTAGATAAGCCGGGGAAATATCTTTTAAAGGTAGATAAGCTTTTAAAAGATGACATAGAGGTAGTATCTATTAATCCTGATAAAGTAAGAGTAAAGGTGGATAGATGAGAAAGTATTTTGGAACTGATGGTGTAAGAGGAAAAGCTAACGTTTTTCCAATGACTGCTGAATTTGCATTAAAGCTTGGGATGGCAGCGGCAAAAGTATTTAAAAATGGCAGTAAAAAACATAAAATCGTCATCGGTAAAGATACAAGAATATCAGGGTATATGTTTGAAAATGCAATAGTGTCGGGTATTTGTTCAATGGGTGTGGATGCAATAATTGTCGGTGTTTTACCTACCCCGGCAATTGCATTTATTACAAGAAGCTTAAGAGCGGATGCCGGTGTAGTGATATCTGCTTCTCACAATCCGTATTATGATAACGGGATAAAATTTTTCTCATCAGAAGGATATAAGCTTCCAGATGATTTGGAATTTAAATTAGAGCAGCTTTTGGATGAGAATCTTGAATGTGCAAGTTCTGAGGATGTGGGGAAAGCTTACAGAATAGAAACCGCTATTGGCAGGTATGTGGAATATGCCAAAGCATCGTTTGATAAAAGATATGATTTGAAAGGCCTGAAAATTGTACTTGATTGTGCAAATGGAGCTGCTTATAAGGTTGCTCCAATGGCAATCAGTGAATTGGGGGCGGATGTTGTAGTTATAAATGACAGACCAAGCGGTAAGAATATTAACGAAAATTGTGGTGCTGTTTACCCTGAGCAGCTTTGTCAGACAGTTAAAGATGTGAAAGCGGATGTGGGTATATCTTTTGACGGAGATGCGGATAGAGTAATTTTTTGCGATGAAAATGGCGAACTTGTTGATGGAGATTTTATTCTTGGTATTTGTGCAAAGGATATGAAAGCTGAAGGAATTCTTAATAAAAACACTTTGGTTGCAACGGTAATGAGTAATATCGGTTTTGAAAACTCCCTTAAAAGAGAAGGGATTAATGTATTAAGAAGTCAGGTAGGGGATAGATATGTTCTGGAGGACATGATTAAAGGTGGTTATAATTTAGGTGGTGAACAATCGGGGCATATTATTTTCTCAGATTATAATACTACTGGGGATGGTCTGATAAGTGCTTTGCAGTTATTAAAAATTTTGGTTAAAACAGGTAAACCTTTAAGTGAACTGAAATCGTTTATATCTTTATACCCACAGGTATTAAAAAATGTTGAGGTACCGTATAAAAGACCTTTGAATGAAATGACAAAAACGGTGCAAAAAATTAGATCCATTGAAGAAAAATTGGAAGGGCAGGGTCGCATATTTGTAAGATATTCAGGGACTGAGAATAAACTCAGAGTCATGGCTGAAGGTGAAGATGAAAAAATAATAACAGCTTATTGTGACGAAGTTATACAGATTGCTTTAGATGAAATTAATAAGAATGATAAATAAAAATGAAATTTTCAGGAGGCAGAGTTGGTTAAGCTTGGAGTTAATATTGATCATGTAGCTACTGTTAGACAAGCAAGGAGAATCAATGAGCCTGATCCTGTTTATGCGGTAACGTTGGCTGAGCTTGGCGGAGCTGATGGTATTACAATTCATTTGAGGGAAGACAGACGTCATATTCAAGATAGGGATGTCTATCTTATTAAGGAAGTTGCAAAGACAAGGCTTAATCTTGAAATGGCTTGTGTAAATGAAATTATTGAAGTTGCTCTTGATGTCAAACCTGACATGTGTACACTTGTCCCTGAAAAAAGGGAAGAGGTGACTACTGAAGGTGGGCTTGATGTGATTCAAAATTTTGATTTAGTTGCTTCTACAGTAAAAAGATTATCAGAAGCAGGTATTGAGGTAAGTATTTTTATTGACCCTGATACAAAACAGATAGACAAAGCTTTTGAAACAGGGGCAAAGGTTATTGAGCTGCATACCGGTAGATATGCCGATACAAAGGGTGAAGAGCAGAAAATGGAGCTTAAACGTTTGAAGGTTGCAGCTGCACATGCCATAGATAAAGGGTTTAAAGTTAGTGCAGGTCATGGTTTAAATTATATCAATGTGAGAGATATTGTTAAAATTCCTATGCTTTATGAAGTCAATATCGGGCATTCTATAATAGGCAGAAGTATTTTTGTAGGTCTAAAAGAGGCTGTCAGCCAAATGAAAAGTATTATAAATAGCACGTTAAAATGTTAGGCTGCGATATAATAGAGCTAAGCAGAATCAGGAAAAGTTATGAAACTTATGGAGATAAGTTTGTCAGGCGGATACTTTCCAAAGAAGAGCTTGAAATTTTTTTAAAAAGAAGTAATAAGGTTGAGTTTTTGGCCGGGAGATTTTCAGCTAAGGAAGCCATTTCAAAAGCTCTTAAAACGGGCATTAGAGGTAATCTATCTTTTGGAGGTATTTCTATTTTGCCTGATGAGTTTGGTGCTTTAAAGATTTATATAAACGGCGAGCTTAAGGAAAATATACAAGTGAGTATATCACACTGTAAAGAATACGCTATGTCAGTTAGTATGATAAAAAATGTTTAAGAAGGAAGATTATGAGTGCAGTTATTATCCCCGCAAGATTTGCTTCTGAAAGGCTGCCGGGAAAGCCTTTAAAGAAGATTGATGGTATTCCTATGATAGTGAGGGTTGCCACCGAATGTATGAAGAGTAAGGCAGATAGGGTCATAGTAGTTACTGATAGCAAAGAAATTCTTGAAGTATGTGAAAAAGTTGAAGGTTTAGAAGTTACGATGAGTAGTCCGGATATAAAATCAGGAACTGACAGGGTGGCAAAAGCTGCAAAGTATTTAAATGATGAAATAATTATTAATGTTCAGGGGGATGAGCCATTTATACCGTATGAACTTATTAACACCCTTATTGATGATTTACAGTCCAATAAAGATGTATTAATGAATACAGCTTGTACAAAAATTGATGGTTTAGAGGCTGAGAATCCCAATGTAGTAAAGGTAGTGTTTGATGAAGAGATGAATGCGATATATTTTTCCAGGGCAAAAATCCCTTACAATAGAGATAAAAAGGCATGTGATTACTATAAACATATTGGCATTTACGGTTTTAAAAGGGGGTTTTTACTTAAATATGTTGATATGCCGCAGACAAGGTTGGAAAATATTGAAAAATTAGAGCAGTTAAGGGCACTTGAAAACGGTTTTAAGATAAAAGTATTGCAAACAAATTATAAACCGATTTCTGTTGATACGGAAGACGACCTTAGGTTGGCTGAAGAGTATATAAAAAATAAAAATAAATAAATTTAAGGTGAATTAATGGCTAAATTTATATTTGTTACAGGCGGGGTTTTATCCTCATTGGGAAAAGGTATTACAGCTGCATCAATAGGAACATTGCTTGAAGCAAGAGGCTACAAAGTTATAATCAAAAAATTTGATCCGTATCTAAACCTTGATCCTGGTACGATGAGCCCCTTTCAGCACGGAGAGGTATATGTTACTGATGATGGTGCAGAAACCGACCTTGACCTTGGTCACTATGAAAGATTTCTAAATTCGAGTACTACCAGAGATTGTAATGTTACAGCTGGGAAAATATACTACAAGGTCTTGGAAAAGGAGAGGAAAGGGGATTATCTCGGTGGAACGGTTCAGGTAATTCCTCATATAACCGATGAGGTAAAAAACAGCATATACAGTCTTTCAGAAGAATATGACATTGTTATTGTGGAAATAGGTGGTACTGTAGGTGATATTGAGAGCTTACCTTTCTTGGAAGCTATCAGACAGATTAGGTTTGATCTGGACGAAAACGACGTATTGTATCTTCATGTTACCCTTGTCCCATACATTAAGAGTGCAGGGGAGCTTAAAACAAAGCCTACTCAACATTCTGTAAAAGAGTTAAGAGAGATAGGTATTCAGCCGGACATGCTTGTTTGCAGGTCAGAGTATCCACTTGATGATAGTATTAGGAAAAAAATAGGCTTGTTTTGCAACGTATCAAAAAATGCAGTTATAAATGCTATAGATGCTTCGACAATATATCAAGTACCGCTATTGATGAACAAAGAAGGTGCAGGCAGATTTATTCTAAACAAACTTGGTTTAGAAGAGAGAGAGCTTGATTTGTCTGTGTGGGAAGAGATTGTTTACAGGATTAAAAACCCTGAAGACACGGTAACTATCGGTGTGGTTGGAAAATATGTAGGTTTAAAAGATGCTTATATTAGTTTGACGGAATCATTAATTCATGGTGGAATAGATAATAAAGTAAAAGTTAATATTAAATGGATTGATGCTGAAGATTTGGAAACACAAAATCCTGATAAGTTTTTGGATGATGTCGACGGTATTTTGGTGCCGGGTGGATTTGGTGAGAGAGGTGTTGAAGGTAAAATTAGAGCTGTTAATTTTGCAAGAAACAAAGATATCCCATTTTTTGGTATCTGCCTCGGTATGCAGTGTGCAGTGATTGAGTTTGCAAGGAATGTTTTGAAATATGATGATGCACACAGTACAGAGTTTAACCCTAAGACCGAGCATCCGGTTATAGATTATATGGAAGAGCAGAAAAAGATTAAAAAGCTTGGCGGTACAATGAGGTTGGGTGCCTATGAATGTAAGTTGACTGAGGGTACAAGAGCTTACAGTGCATATAAAGAGGAGACAATTTTTGAAAGGCACAGACATAGACTGGAGTTTAATAACAAATTTAGAGATGAGTTGGTTAAAGCCGGTTTAATCATTTCGGGGGTTAATCCAGAAAGAGACTTGGTTGAAATTATAGAGCTTAAGTCTCACAGGTGGTTTGTCGGTTGTCAGTTTCACCCTGAATTTAAGTCAAAGCCTACAAAACCACACCCACTTTTTAGCGGATTTATAAATGCTGCTTACAAGTTTAGTCAGGATAAAAGTAGTATTCAGGAGAGTGAAAAGTGATTTTGCTTGCCGGTCCGTGTGTCCTTGAAAGTGAGGAAATAGTATTTAATACGTGTGAATTTTTGTCGAGAATTGCAAAAGCAAGAGGCTATGACTTTTACTTTAAGTCTTCCTATGATAAGGCAAATAGAAGTTCCGTAAAATCTTATCGAGGCCCAGGCATCAAGGCTGGTGTGGAATTTCTAAAGAAGGTAAAAGAAAAGTATAAAGTTAAAATAGTCACTGATATACATACCCCAACTGAAGCTTTTATAGCCGGTGAAGTGGCAGATATGATTCAAATCCCTGCATTTTTATGCAGGCAGACTGATATGCTTAAGGCAGCTGCTGAAACAGGTAGAATTGTTAATGTAAAAAAAGGGCAGTTTCTTGCTCCTTGGGATATGAAAAATGTTGTTGAAAAATTAAGATATTATAATGCAAAAGATATCATACTTACTGAAAGGGGTACCACTTTTGGTTATAACAATCTTGTTATAGACTTTAGATCATTTAAGATTATGAAAGAGTTAGGTGTTAAAGTGGTTTTTGATGCTACTCACTCTGTTCAGTTACCCGGCGGGGCGGGAGAATCTTCGTCTGGCCAGAGGGAGTTTGTCCCTTATCTTTCAAGAGCTGCTGCAGCTTTTGGTGTAGATGGGTTTTTTATGGAAGTTCACCCAAAGCCTGAGACTGCGCTTTGTGACGGACCAAACATGATTGATTTTAAGACCACTGAAAATATTTTGGATGATATAGATGCGATAGGGAGCTTAAATTGGAAATCATCGAGTCTGTAAAGAAAACATTAAAAGTTGAGGCTGACTCTATTTACGATGTTTATAATAGGGTTGGTAAGGAATATGAAGTTGCTGTTGATTTGATGTTAAACTGTAAAGGTAAAGTAGTTGTGACAGGTATGGGGAAATCAGGGCAGGTAGGCAAAAAAATCGCTGCTACACTTTCCTCTACCGGCACGCCTGCTGTTTTTTTACACCCTGCAGAAGGTGTCCATGGTGACCTTGGAATTATACGCTCGGAAGATGTTGTGGTGGCTATTTCAAATAGCGGAGAAACGGAGGAGATTATTGCACTTTTACCGGTTATTAGAAGGTTTGGCGTGAAGATTATTTCAATTGTTGGGAGATTAAACTCTACTCTTGCCGAAAGGAGTGATTGCGTAATTGATGCAAGTGTCCAAAAAGAGGCTTGCCCTTTGAATCTTGCTCCTACCGCAAGCACTACAGTTGCTCTTGCAATAGGGGATGCTTTGGCTGTAGCCCTTCTTGAAAGAAAAGGGTTTAAAGAAGAGGATTTTGCTGTTTTTCACCCATCAGGCTCTTTGGGGAAAAAACTTTTAACAAGGGTAGAAGACCTTTATCATAAAGGTGACCTTGTGCCTATAGTCGAAATAGGGACAAAGGTTGCCGATGCTGTGTATATTATTAGTAGTAAAGGGTTTGGCTGTGCTGCCATCGTAGATAAAAATAAAATCGTTGTGGGGATTATTACTGACGGTGACTTAAGGCGTGGTATGCAAAAATATACAGATGTATTTGAAAGAAAAGTTGAAGAGCTTGGCTCTAACTCCCCTAAATTGATCACCAAAAATGAGCTTGCTGCCAAAGCATTGAAGATAATGGAAGAAAATTCTATTACCTCTTTATTGATTGTGGATGAAAATAAAAAAATTGATGGAATAATTCACTTGCATGACTTGTTAAGGGCAAAAATAGTATGATTAAGCTGTTGGTGTTAGATGTTGATGGTGTATTAACTGATGGAAAGATTATTTATAATGAGAGTGGAGCTGAAACAAAAAATTTTCACGTAAGGGATGGCCTTGGGATTAAAATGGCTCAAAAGGCCGGTATTGTTATAGCAATTATTTCGGGAAGAAAATCAAAAGTAACTGAGCTTCGAGCAAATGAATTAGAGATCAAGCATATTTTTACAGGGGTGGATAATAAACTTGCTTGCCTTAAGCAATTATGTGAGGAATTAAAAATTAATTTAACGGATGAAGTAGCATTTATAGGTGATGACATTAACGACTTAAGTATCTTAAAAGAATGTGCATTTTCAGGTACAGTTGATGATGCACCGGAGTATGTTAAAGAAAATGTTCACTTTATTTCAAAATTTAGTGGTGGAAATGGTGCTGTCAGGGATTTTATTGAAGCGATTTTAATGAGAAATGGGCAGTGGGAAAATATATTCAAATCTTATTTGGCTTAATTGCCATTATCCTGATTTTGGTGTTTAACAGGGAGGAAAAAGTCCCGTTACCGAAGGTTGAAAAAAATACCTTACTTTTGAAGAAAATGACTTTGAAAGAAAATATTGGTGATGACGGCTTTTATGAGCTTACTACTGATAAAGCCTATGTATATGATAATTATAAAATTATAGATATGGATAACTGTTCTGTAATTTTCCAGGACAGAGGGAATACCTTAAAAGCCAAATCTTTAAAATGTAAAATTTATAACAATGTAAAGCTTGAAATGTTTAATAAGATTAAAGGTAATTTTAACGAATACTCTTTTGCAAGTGGAGATGAAGGTTATTTTGTATATTTTTTTGATAATGAGACCGGCTTTGCAAATGGCAACTTGCAAATAAGTTCAAATACTTCTAAAGTATATTCAGAAAGCGTGTATTTTAATAAGCAACTAAATACGGTAGAGTTTAAAGGGGCTGTTGAGGTAGAGTATGAATATTAGAATTATATTGGCACTTTTAATGATTTTTGTTGGAGTATCTTTTGGCGCTGACAAGCCTTCTGTTAAAGTAGAATCTGATTCACTTGTTTTTTCAGGTGATAGTAATATTTCCGTATTTAAAGGGAATGTTGTTGCTCACTATGAAGATATCGTAATAAAATCTGACAATATGACTGTATTTTTTAAAAAAGATAAAAAAGTTGATAGAATATTAAGTGAGGGGAATGTTCAGGTAACTAAAGGGGACTTGTATTCATTATCCGAATATGCGGAAATAAATGTTGACTTAGATAATGCTGTTTTAAGGAAAAATGTAAAAGTATGGCAGGGGCAAAATTATTTAGAAGGGGATGAAGTCATAATCTACAATAAAGAGAATAGAGTTATTGTAAATAAAGGGGATAACTCGAGAGTTAAAATTATATTTTTTCCTGAGAGTGAGGATAATGGAACTAAGAACTAATGAGTTGATAAAAAGATATAAAGATAGAAATGTTGTTGACGGGGTGAGTCTTAAAGTTAGGGAAGGTGAGATTGTCGGCTTGCTTGGTCCGAATGGAGCGGGGAAAACTACCACTTTTTATATGGTAGTGGGTATTGTACGCCCTGATTCCGGAGATGTTTATTTGGATGACAAAAAAATTACAAATTTACCGATACATGAAAGGGCAAAATATGGGATAGGTTATCTTCCTCAAGAGGCTTCCATTTTTAGAAAGTTAACTGTTGAAGAGAATATTTTATCCGCACTTCAGATAATAAAATATCCAAAAAATTCTATAAAAGAGCGGTGTAATGAACTTATTGACGAATTTGGGCTTGAAAAGGTTAGGAAATCTTACGGTTATGCACTCAGCGGGGGTGAAAGGAGAAGGGTTGAAATAGCCAGATGTCTGGCGGTCAATCCTAAATATATTTTACTTGATGAGCCATTTGCCGGTATTGACCCTATTTCGGTTACCGATATACAAAATATGGTTTTTACTCTTAAGAAGAGAGGGATAGGAGTGCTAATTACAGACCACAATGTCAGAGAGACATTGAAAATTACTGACAGAAGTTATATCGTATTTGAAGGGAAAGTGTTGGCAGAAGGGGATAAAGAGCATATAATCAACCATCGGGAAGTTGTAAACAGATATTTAGGCGAGGGGTTTACTTTGCAATGAATAAAATGAAAATAAATCTGGAGACAAAATTAGGGCAAAAGCTTCTGATTACCCCCCAGATGAAACAATCATTAAAAATCTTGCAAATGCCATATATGGAGCTAATTACCGAATTGAATAATGTGTTGGAAGAAAACCCTGTCCTTGAAGAAGTTGAAGTGCAAGAGGTTAAGGAAGATAAAAATACAGATGAGTTTTTAAGGGAGTTGCAAAAGGTTGACTGGCAGGATTATTTTAGTGATATTTCAGAAAGTTTGTCTTATGTTCCAGATGATGAAGATTCTGTCAATTTTGACAAATTCATAGGGAAGAAAGAAAATCTGTACGAGCATTTACTTTTTCAGTTGAATATTTTAGGACTGGATGATTATTTACTTGATATAGGCAAATACATAATTGGCAATATTGATGAAAATGGATATCTTACGATTTCCGTAAGTGAGATAGTTAGTTATTTTAACGGTGATGAAGAAAGTGTATTGAAAGTTTTGTCTTTGATTAGAGAATTTGACCCTTCCGGGGTTGGCAGTGTTAGTTTAGTGGAATGTTTACTAAAGCAATTGGAGCACATGGGGGTTGACCCTATTGATATTGAAATAGCTGAAATTATCCTGAAAGAATGCTATGAGGAGATTGCTTTTGGCAATCATAAAATGGTTGCAGAAAAGTTGGGGCTTAGTGAAGAGTATGTTGGAGAAATTATTGATTTTATAAAAAGGACTGACCCTAAACCGGGGCTTAAATTTTCTTCTGAAGGAAAGTTTGTAGTGCCTGATGTTTATATTTTAGAAAAGGACGGTAAATATGAAGCTGTTTTAAATGAAGATGAAGTGCCGGCTATAAAGCTAAACAGCTATTATATAAAAATGCTTAAAGGGGACACTCTTGACTCTACTTCAAGAGAGTTTATTGAAGATAAGGTAAAAAACGCTATCTGGTTTATAAAAAGCATGAATCAGAGGAAAAAGGCAATATTAAAGGTCGTAGAGGCTCTTATAAAACATCAAAAGGATTTTTTGGATAAAGGGTTAAAGTTTATAAAGCCGTTAAAGTTGAAAGATATCGCTCATGAAACGGGGCTTCATGAATCAACTGTAAGTAGAGTTACATCAAATAAATATGCGATGTGCAAATACGGTGTTATTGAACTTAAATCATTTTTTATGAAAGGGCTTTCTGGACACGACGGAAGCGAGATAAGTGTTTCTAAAATAAAAGATTTGATAAATGATTTGATAGAACAAGAACCCAAAGACGAGCCTTACTCTGACCAGAAAATTGTGGAAATTTTGTCAAAAAAAGGTATAAAGATTGCTAGAAGGACTGTAGCAAAGTATAGGGATGAGCTAAATATCCCAGGTACATCAGTGAGAAAAAAAATGAGGAGGTAGTATGAATATTCAGATTACAGTAAAAAATGTCGAGCTTACGGATGCTATTAGAAGTTATGTTGAAAAAAAAGTTTCAAAAGTAAAGAAGTATTTTGACCAGGTGGTTGATGTACATGTTGTGTTGGATGTTCAAAAGAATGTTCACATGGCTGAAATTCTAGTTAATGCTAAAGGAGTATTTTTAAAAGGTATCGAGAAGTCAGAAGATTTATATGCTTCAATAGATTTGGCTATCGATAAAATAGAAAGACAGCTTGTTAAGTATAAAGAGAAGCTGAAGTCTAAAAAACTCATTGATAAAAAGTTTGAAGTACCTTTGAAGTTGGACGTTTATGAAAGTGAAAGCTTCGATGATAAACCTGTTTCAATTATTACAAAAGAGATACCTGTTAAGCCTATGGATATTGAAGAGGCTGTTATGCAAATGGATTTGTTGAATAAAAATTTCTTTGTTTTCAGAAATGCCAAAAACTCTGAAGTTAATGTTGTTTACAGAAGGGATGACGGAAATATAGGCTTAATTCAGCCATAGGTGAAGGATTGATGGTGATATCAGAAATAGTAGAAAAAAATGATATAATTTTTCTTGATGGTGATTTTACAAAAGATGATATTTTTAAAAAATTTTCGGAGATTTTTGTAGAAAGAGGGAAAATTAAGAATTTTGATGAAGTTTATAACTCTTTGCTTGAAAGGGAAAAATTAGGAAGTACTGCCGTGGGGGAAGAGATTGCTATCCCCCACGCAAAGTTTAAGGATATTGACAACACATGTATAGTCATTTCCATATCTAAAAATGGTATTTTATTTGATGCTCCCGATAAGCTGCCTGTGAAAGTTTTTTTCGTAGTTTTGTCACCTGAATCAAATATAGCCGGGCACTTAAAAACATTGGCAAAAATATCAAGACTTGCAAAACTGACTGATTTTAAAAATAGGGCTGTTAATGCCACAAATGCTGAAGAAGTATTGAAAATATTGGTCGAAGAGGAAAGTAAAGTGTAATGGAAAAGGTCCCAGTTTCTGAATTATTGCTTCCGGAAGCCAAAGATTTGGAGCTTAAATTAATTTACGGCAAAAAAAGTATCCACTCCAAATTACTTACAAATTACCGAATCCAGAAACCGGGGCTTGCACTGGCGGGTTATACCGATCATATTCATTCTGGTAGAGTTCAAATACTTGGTAATACAGAGATATCATATCTTTCAGGGTTGTCTGAAAGTGTGGCATTAAATAATCTCAGAAAATTGTGTGAAAAAGATATAGCGTGTTTTGTAGTTACGAAAAATCTTAGAATTCCTCATATATTAATTGAAATAGTTAAAGAATTTGAAATCCCTTTGTTTCGTACAAGGCTATTAAGCTCAATGGCTATTTCCGGGATATCTTCATATCTTGAGGACAGACTTGCACCTGAGATAATTGTCCATGGTGTGTTGATGGATGTTCATGGGATTGGTGTTTTGGTTATAGGGAGAAGTGGAATAGGAAAAAGTGAGTGTGCACTTGAGCTTATTAAGAGGGGGCACAGGCTTATAGCAGACGATGCTGTTCATATTAGCAGAAAGCAGGATTACCTTGTTGGGACAAGTAATGACCTCTTAAAATATAATTTAGAGGTCAGAGGGCTTGGGATATTAAATGTAAAAGATATGTATGGTGTCAATGCCATTAGACTTCGTAAAAGGGTTGAGCTTGTGGTTAATTTTATAGATTGGAAGCAGGACGAATATTATGATAGAACTGGGCTTGATGAACAAAGGTATGATATTTTGGGCTTGAAATTACCATTAATTACTTTACCTGTTTCACCTGGAAGAAATATGGCTGTAATTGTAGAGGCTGCAGCCAAAAAACATTTGCTTAAGTATATGGGATATGATGCGGCAAAGGAGTTTGAAGAGAAGCTGCTTAAAAAAATAGAGAGTAACAGAAAAGTTGAAATCAAAAAGGTAATGAGGACTCAGGGGGTTGAGTAATTGTATAATTTATCGCTTGTTATTTTGACCGGTTGTTCCGGTGCCGGGAAATCTACAGCAGCAAAGGCATTGGAAGACTTAGGCTATTATACAATAGATAATTTGCCGCTTTTTATTATGGACAAATTTGTGCAGGTGCTTTTTGATTTCAATGTTGAGGTGCAAAAGATTGCCCTTGTGCTTGATTCAAGGAGTAAGGACATTAAAAAAGTCGGCGAAATTATATCTATTCTAAAATCAAAGTATGCGGCAGATGTCATATTTCTTGATGCAGATGAAGATTCTTTGATAAAGAGGTATAAAGAAACCAGGCGGACTCACCCTATGGGGGAAGACCTTGTGGCCTCGATTAGAAAAGAAAAAGATATGCTAAAGGATATAAAAGAGATAGCTGATATTGTTATTGATACTTCAGATATGAATGTGCACGAGTTGTCCAGACAGATTGAAAGCTATTTCATTGACTCATCAAACTCAATGTATATTACAGTGCAATCATTCGGTTTTAAGTATGGTGTTCCACCTGAATCGGATATAGTTTTGGATGTGAGATTTCTTAAAAATCCTCATTTTGAGGAACATTTGAGAGGGAAGACAGGTTTGGATGATGAAGTCTTTAGTTATGTATTTTCAGATAAAAGGACAAAGGAGTTTTTGAGGAAAATAAAACCTCTTTTAACCTTTCTAATCCCTAATTTTATTCAAGAAGGGAAAAAATTTTTGACAGTATCTTTTGGTTGCACAGGTGGAAAACACAGGTCAGTTGCAATTGCAAAATTTATTGGTGATTATATATTTAGAAAAACATCGCAGAAAGTTTATGTAAAACACAGAGATATAAACAGGAGCTGAAATGATTGGGATAATTATTTTAACTCACGGCTCACTTGGCGTGGAGTTATTGAAGACAGCAGAGATGATAATCGGTAAGCAGGACAAAGTAGACATTTTATCTGTTCAGAGCGGGTCATCACTTAGTGAACTTGCTACAAGGTTGGACTCACTTAAAGAGAAATATCAAAATGATGGTCTTTTAATCCTAACGGATATGTTTGGGGGTAGCCCTTCAAATATTGCCATGGCATATCTGGATGACAAAAATGTAGAAGTTGTTACAGGTGTGAATTTACCAATGATAATAAAGGCTTTCAGTATTAGAAAAGATGTTGCATCCCCACAGGAGCTTGCAAAATTTGCATCTAATACAGCAAAAGA
Organism: Deferrivibrio essentukiensis; assembly: GCF_020480685.1. NCBI lineage: Bacteria > Pseudomonadati > Deferribacterota > Deferribacteres > Deferribacterales > Deferrivibrionaceae > Deferrivibrio > Deferrivibrio essentukiensis. Next base: position 5,090 of record NZ_JAJAFU010000009.1, on the reverse strand, counting down.
TAGTATTATCATTGCGGGAGAATTATTAAAAAAATGAGTATTGGGAAGATTATTTTCAGAGTAGATGACAGATTAATACATGGCCAGGTAATAGAAGGGTGGGTTAAGTATCTGAAACTTAAAGATTTAGTTCTGTTAAATGACCGAATTGCCGGTGACCCTTTGCAAAAGATGATTTACTCAAGTATTGTTCCACCCGAGTGTACTTTGAATATTTTAAATAAAAGTAACTTTACGGCTGATTTTTTATATAAATTAACTAATAAGACAATGATATTGGTAGAGTCGGTGAAAGACTTGTACGAATTGAAAAATATATTGACCGCCGATTATTATATAAATGTAGGTTGTGTAGCATCAAGAGAACATAAAATTGAGATAACGGATACCGTATTTTTAGATTTGAATGAAATAAAAATGCTCAGCGAATTAAGGGAACTATATGATATACATATAAAAAAATTACCTTGGGAAACTGAGGTAGAGATTAAAAACTTTCTGTACCTTTTGGAGGAAAATGGCTAAGTGGGCATTTATAATATTTTTTTCAGGGCTTATTTCTGCTGATAGAAGTACTGCCCTTCATATGATGTTTTCGCGCCCTTTGATTGTTTCTCTGGTCGTGGGGCTTCTTACTTCCCATTTATACTTGTGCCTTTTATGCGGAATAATGATTGAAATTTATGGAAGTGTTGATGTGCCTGTTGGCACTAAAATACCAAAAGATGATACTTTTATGGCATATATTATGTCTTTGCTTATAGGTTTTGAGGCTTTAACCACTCCGACTGATTTTATATTGGCAGCATTTTTGGCAATTCTATTTGTTTATCCGGTTACTTTTTTGGAATATTCATTGAGAAAAATTAATATGGCAATGTATGAGTCTTTTATGAAAAAGAATTTGTTAGACCCTAAAAGACTTATAGTCAGAAGCTTTTTGTTATCATTTTTGAAAGGGGTTATAATTTATAATGCTGTATTTATGTTAGTTTTTTTTATGTTAAATCAGTTGGAACTTGATTTGAGGATTTTTGGGGAAACCAATCAGTATTTTCTGATAATGATTATATTTTTAGCTGGCTATCTTATTAGGTTTTTATCTTTTAAAAGCGTATACAAATATTTGGTTTTTGTCGCTGGAGCGATAATTGGGTGGTTTGTAATATGAAAAAGGGGCTAATATTGCTTAAAAGTTTATTCTTTACTGCTAATCAAAATATTACAAATATGCAGGGGACAGGTTATAAGTATCTTGTTGATGAGATTTCAAATAAAAATAAGATAAATATAGATAATGAAACTTTAAGAAATCAGCTTGGTTATTTCAATTCGCACCCATTTATGATTAATTTTATTATTGGGATGTGGTTTAAGGAGTATCTTAACAAAGGTGATCCTGACTATTTTAAAAAGGTTTATGGTTCAGCTTTGGCTGCTCTTGGTGACAGCTTTTTCTGGCATACACTTAGACCTTTGTCTTTCGTATTAAGTGCAATTCTTGCCATATATGAGCCTGTTGTTGGCCTTATTTTTTATTTTGTTTTCTTTAATATTTTTCATATCTTTTTCTTATGGATAGGTTTTGATGCCGGTTTTAAACTTGGTAAAGAGGTGATAAGTTGGTTTAATTATATAAAGTTTAATAGTTGGTCTAAATATGGGGACCTTATTGCTGTTTTTGGATTTGGAATTTTGCTTTCTATGCTGATTAAAATAAATATAGGTTTTAATGTAGATTTGCTAAGTTTGGTCAGTTTTTTCGCTGTACTTGGATTTTTGTTTGCTAAAAGGCTTGATGTGTCTTTGGCATTTATAGTTGCACTGATTTTATTGTTACTAATAGTTTATGTAAGGGGTATGTAGTTATGAATAATTCTGTTGATATTAAATCTCAAACCGTTCAAATTGTTAATGAGCTTGGGCTTCATGCGAGAGCAGCTGCAAGTTTTGTAAAAGTTGCAGGCAAATATCCGTGTGAGGTGAAAGTTGAAAAGGATGGAATGGAAGTTAATGGGAAAAGTATTATGGGGGTAATGATGCTTGCTGCGCCAAAAGGCTCATTTATCAAAATAAATGTAAGCGGAGAAGGTGCAGAAGAAGCGTTGGCTGATTTAGTAACACTGATAAATAACAAATTTGGTGAAGAGAGATGATTACTTTAAATGGGATTAAAATCTCTGATGGTGTAGTTATTGGTAGAGCGTATATATTTGATAAACGGACGATTAATATAAAAAAGAGAAACATTAAAGAGTTTGAGGTCGAAAATGAAGTACAGAAATTAAAAAATGCTGTCAGTGAAACGGAAAAGTATATGGTTGCCATAAAAGAGATGTCCGAAAATGATTTTTCAAGCAGCCATAAATTTATTTTTGATGTTTATATGATGCTTTTAAAAGATGAGGCTCTTATTGGAGAAACAGAAAAGTATATAAGGGAGCATCTTGTTAATGCCGAATACGCTTTAAGTGTTGTTTCCGGCAATCTTATGAAAATGTTTGGTAAGTCTAATGACGAATATCTGAAAGAACGTAAAAATGATATAAAACATATAGTAAAAAAATTACTTAACTTTATGGTAGACAAGGGGTATCAGTATGCATGCGATATAAACAGAGATTTAATAGTAATTGCGCATGATTTATCCCCTTATGAAGCAGCCCATCTTTTTAAACAAAATGTAAAAGGCTTTGCCCTTGATATGGGGAGCAAGGTATCTCATACATCTATAATTATAAGAGCTCTTGGTGTGCCTGCAGTGGTAGGTATCGAGAATGCTACCTATAGTATTTCTGACGGTGACACAGTAATTATTGATGGCATAAATGGACAGGTAATTGTAGACCCTGATGATGAAACTTTGAGGAAATATAGGGAAAAAGAGGAGAGATATTTAAATTTTGTATCGGCTTTAAATAAATTTAAGGAAAGTGATGTTTATACAAAGGACGGAGTAGGAATTAATCTACTTGCCAATGTGGAAATTAATGATGAAATACCCCTGGCATTAGAATATGGGTCTCAAGGGGTAGGGCTTTACAGGACTGAATTTTTTTACCTTGAAAAGGGGGATTTGCCTGAAGATGAGCAATTTAAAATTTTAAAGGAGGCTGTAGAATTAATTCAAGGAAAACAACTTACAGTGCGTACTTTTGACTTGGGAGGAGAGAAATTATCAAACCTTTTGCCTCATCCAGATGAAAGTAATCCGGCAATGGGGTTGAGAGCGATACGTTATTCCTTGAGATTTAAAGAATTCTTTAAAAAACAGATGAGAGCTATATTGAGGGCTTCGGCCTTTGGGGATGTGAGGATAATGTTTCCAATGATTTCGGGGCTTGAAGAGATTGATAAGGCTAAAAAGCTCCTTGAAGAATCCAAAGAAGAATTAAAAAGAGAAAACATTGAATTTAATGAAAATATAAAAATAGGTATCATGGTAGAGCTTCCATCTATTGCCCTTATATCCGATTTGGCTGCGCAGGAGGTTGATTTTTTTAGTGTGGGCACAAATGACCTGATTCAATATACTCTTGGTATTGATAGAAATAATGAATATGTTGCCTATCTTTACCGTCCGTCTCATCCTGCAGTTTTGACACTTTTGAGGAATATTATTGAAAGTGCAAATAAATTTGAGATAGATGCAACTGTTTGTGGAGAAATGGCAGGGGACCCGATGTATATCCCAATTTTGTTAGGTCTTGGATATACAAATTTAAGCATGAGTCCATCACAGCTGCTAAAAGCCAAATTGTTAATAAGTCAAATAGATACAACCGAATGTAAAAAATTGGTGTCTGAAATGGCTGTGTGTAAATATGCAAGGGTAGCCGAAGAAAAATTAAGCGGCTTTGTAAATCAATTTGCAGGTAATTTGTTTATAAATTAGCTATATGCGAAAAGGATTTTAGCGAGCTGATGAGAATATTTTTTTTAGTATCTTTATTGTTCTTGGTTGGTTGTGCGACTGTAACAGTTGAACGTCAAAATAATACAAAATATAAAATTACCAATATCATGGATTACCAAACAGTTTCTGTTGAAACTCCTGAAGATTTTGAAAAAAAAATACCGCAAAGTAATCTTATTTTAAATTCGGCGGTGCATTTTAAAAAGGGCTTTTATACAAAAAAAATAGCTGAAAACGTTCGTGATTTTGATTTTCAAAAAGGGCTGATAGCGATATTAAAAAATGATAAAATTCAGACTAATTATGAAAATTGCTATGAAATATTATTAAATGAAGCATTTGAAAAAGTTGAAATCAGTGATTTGTTTATTTCTGTGAGAAATGAAAATAGTTTCCAAATTTATGACCTGCAGGCTTGTGGTTTGATATTTTCTTTAAATGCTAAGCAAAAGGGCATTGAGGCTTATGGGGACAAAATATTAGTTTTTGAAAACAGGTATTTTGAAATACTAAATCTGGATAAGTCTGTTTATCTTTCAGGTAATTTATTTAATAGAATATTAAAAGGGCATATTTATAAGGATAAGGTATATTTGATAGATGATAAAAATAATTTTGTAACAGTAAATTTGATTGATAAGACAATGGATGCTTCAAAAAAGTTTGACTTGGAGTATGCAGTTTTTGAGAATGGTAATTTTTATTTACAGCGCGATAACTCACTGTTAAGGATTAATTTGGATAATTTAACTGTTGAAGATAATTTGACAGATGGAAGTTTTATTTCTAAATCGGGAAGTTATATTATTTTAACGGAAACTTTAAAAAATTATTTTAACAGTGATTTTAAAAATATTGAAAAAATAAGATATAAAGATAGTGTGTATTTTGTTTTAATGGGTAAAGAGCTTTACGGTTTTGATTTTGCAAAAGAGATTTTTGAAAAGAGGATTATTTTTGGCAAGTATCAACCTAATGCCTGCTCAAATGGGGAATTTTATAGATTTATTGATGTTAGCGGGGATGAAATTTACATTGACTTAAAAAAGATATCTTTAACTTCAAAAGTAGAAAAATTTATGTGTTATACAGAGTTACAGTATAAAAAAGGTGCTTTTTATTACCCCGATGGGAAAATAGCTTTTCGCTTTGCCGATGTAGTAATTGAAAATGA